>JALVOR010000218.1 GCA_027026295.1 Anaerolineales bacterium
TGATAGGCTTCCTGAATTTTCAGAAAATGCTCGTGCGCCGCCGCATCAGGGTTGACATCAGGATGGTAGCGCCGCACCAACGCGAGGTAAGCGCGCTTGATCTGCTGCGGCGTGGCATCCCGGGACACACCCAGAATTTCGTAATAATCCGGTGAAACAGACATCATGCCCCCCTTATACCCTTCACGATTCATTGAAGCGTACCAGAACCACAGAGATATTGTCGGGCCCACCGGCAGCATTGGCCGCCTGAATGAGCCTGTGGCAGGTATGCGTAGGCGATGAAGAAGAAATGACGGTCTCGAAAATATCCTCATCGGGCACCACCCCCCACAAGCCATCGGAACACAACAACAGGTAGCCATTCTGGGGTGCGGGCACAGTGAAAATATCCGGCTCGAAAGGCTCAGCCTGCCCCAAGGCACGATAAAGCACGTTGCGTTGGGGGTGCACGGCGGCTTCCTCAGCCGTAAGTTGGCCAAGTTCTTCCAGCCGCTTGACCAGGGAATGATCGCGGGTGAGCACGTCCATCCGCCCGTCGGGGTAAATGGTGTAGGCACGGCTGTCACCCACATGGGCAACAGTCATTTGCCCATTGAGAAGCAGCACCACCGTCAGGGTCGTACCACCGCCAGGGGCGCGTTCAAGCACCGCACGATGGGCACGCCGCACGGCTTCCTGCATCAAATCCATCAGGGCTTCGGTGGGCATTTCGGGGACAGGTTTGAACATCGGCTCATAGACGACGTTCATCAGGTACTGGCTCATCGCCCGCGCAGCGACCTCTGACGCCACTTCACCATGCTGGTGTCCTCCCATGCCATCGGCCACGATGAACAGCCCAAAGAGCATATCGCGGCCATTGGCACTAAGGTTGGAAACCGTGGCATAGATAGCGTCTTCATTGTGCTCCCGTTGAAGGCCCACAGAATACCCCAGCCCCACAGCAACCTGCCTGGGGCGAACCGGCACACCCACGTCGTCCAGCAGGGCTTCGATTTCGCCGTCTTCCAGCGGACGCGTGCTCCCCATATTGGCAGCAGCCGTGATCTCCTCTTTGGGAAGAGGATGCGTGTCGGGCTCACCTCGCTTGTCAGACGTTGCCCCGCTGGCAGCGTTTTCTCCCGCGGCTTCGCGAGGCTGCGCTGTCAGCGGTGCACCTTTGGATTGCCGAAACCAACCTTTTATTTCATCCAAAAACGGCAGTTTCACAGGATACTCCTTCAAAAAACATCAGAAAACATCAGCGTTGCACCGTATCGCCGCTCTCGTTGACGCAATAATCGAACCAGTCCACGGGAATGCCCAAAGCGTTCACACGGTCACAGGGGGGCACACCCTGCCCCACATGGGCGATTTCCCACACGCCTTCGACCTTGGCAGCGGCCCACATCGCGCCGTATTGCTCGCCCGCGCGCCGGATGCCGCCTTTAGCCTTGCCGTTGTCCATGACACCAATCGTGAATTCTACCTGGGAAGGCGGCCAGGCAAGGTAAGCAGCCAGCGCATTGCGCAAAGCCGTGGTGTCATCCGGCGTAGGCGCAGGAGGCGGCGGCGCAGGCGTGGAGGTCGGTGCGGGCGGAGCGCCAGCAGTGGCCTGCAAGATGCTGATTTGCGTGCCCTGGGCAGCAATGGTGGCTTCATATTGCATCGTTGGGGTAGCGTTGGTCTGTGCAAGTTGCGTCGCCACTGCCGCCTGAATGGTGGCCTGGCTGTCAGGCGTTGCGGCCGAATTCCCGGGCATGCAGCCAGCCAGCAGGGCAATCAAAAATAACACAAGTGCAAAAGAAAGACGGGGCAAACGCGGCATAGTTTTCCTCCTTGGCTCCCCGCACCGCTGCAGGGAAGGCAAAGGTCACGCAATCACCAACGCATACAGCCGGTGGTCAGCGGAACCAAAGTAAAGGACATTGTTATAGATGACCGGCGCGCCGATGATAGGCCCGTCGGTGGAGAATTTCCAACGCAAGCGCCCCGTCGAAAGTTCCAGGCAGTAGAGGTAACCATCAGCCGAGCCGACGTACACCGCATCCTGAAATATCACGGGGGAGCCGGGCACCTGGTGTCCGGTTTTGAAGCGCCACATTTCGCGTCCCCGGTCGGCAGCCACGCAATATATGCAGGCATCAGCCGAACCAATCGCGACATAGCGTCCGCTCACCGCTGGCGAAGAAACCGTGCCCTTGTCCATACGGAAGCGCCACAGCACCCAGCCGCTCTCGGCGTCCAGGGCATACAGTGCCCCCCCAAGGTCGGCAAAATAGACCGTGTTCTCGGCCACCGTGGGCGATGAAGTCACCCCGCGCTTGGAGCGGTAACGCCAGAGAATCTTGCCGCGAAAGTCCATCGCATAAAAATCGCCGTCTTCGGTACCAAAGTAGAGTTCCTTCTCCCCTAAAAAGGGCGTGGAACGCACCGCGTTACTGGCCTCGAACGACCACACCCGCCGCCCATTGCTGGCATGCACAACGTGCAGGCGGCCATCGTCCGAACCGAAAAACAGAAAACCCTCTTTCATCTGCGGCGAGGAGTGAATCGGCCCACCGGTGGAATATTTCCACACCAACCGCCCGTGCCGCCGCTGCAAAGCATACAGGTTGCCATCCCGCGAGCCAAAATAGATTTGCCCCTTGTCGGCTACCGGACGCGTCACCACACCGCCTTCGGTAGCATATTTCCACAACAGTTTACCATCCCCCGCTTGCAAAGCATAGACATTGGTATCGTAAGAACCAACGTAAACCGTGCCATCGTAAAACAGCGGCGTATTGCGAATTTCGTCTTCCGCCTCGAAGACCCAGAGAGGTTTGATATCGCCCTTGTTGATCAAACCGGTGCCCAAGCCACTGGTGTGGCGTTGTGTTGAAACACCCAGGGCGGAAAGCGCACCGGTTTTCCGTGCCACAGCCACCAATGCCGCCTTCATCTCTTCGGCACTCTGGAAGCGGGCCGACGGCTCATAGGACAAAGCGCGTTCGAGCACCGCCTCAAGCCCCGGGGAAACGCCGGGGTTGATTGTCCGCACCGGGCGCTCATGGAAGGAAAAAGGCGGCTCGGTACGCGGGTCGCGCCGGGTAAGCAAGTGGTGCAGCGTGGCACCAAGGGCATAAATATCTACCAACGGCGTGGCTTCCCCGCGATATTGCTCCGGCGGCGCATAGCCTTCCGTACCAATCATGGTGCCTTTCTGCCCGGCCTGGAACAGTTTGGCAATGCCAAAATCAACGACCATGATCTTGCCCGATTGGGTCAACATGATGTTGGAAGGCTTCATATCACGGAAGACAACCGGCGAGGGTTGGCGGCTATGCAAATAGGCAAGCACGTCACACAACTCGATTCCCCACGCCAGCACCTGGGCCTCGGGCAAGAAACCTTCAGTTTCTTCTAAAAAGCGTTCCAGATTTTTGCCGCTGATGTATTCCAGCACCAGATAAGCGCGCTCGCCCCGCGTAAAATAGTCGTAAATGTGAGGAATGGCGGGGTGACTCAAACTGGCAATAATGTGGGCTTCCCGCTCGAAATTGCGAAAGATGGCGGAACGTGTTGCCGGGTCGGTGGTTTGGGCGACCATCTCCTTGACCGCTACCAGTTTGACGATATTCGGGAAATGCAGATCGCGGGCACGATAAACCGCGCTCATCCCCCCCACACCAACGATCTCCTGGATGAGGTAACGGTCAGCCAGTTTGGTCCCCGGCGACAGTTGCTGGCCGAGCACGTTTTTAGGTTCTTCGGTTTCGGGTTTCTGGGTAATGCGCCGCGTTTCCAGTTGACACCTCCTGCCCTAAGAGCCTATCCGAAAGTTCTTTGTATGTCACTGCGAGGCAGGCTGAGCAATGACGAAGCCCGCCGAAGCAGTTTCCTGACCGATAAGAAGGAAGATTGCTTCGCCCCTTCGGGGCTCGCAATGACACCGCCGCGATATTTTTTCGGATAGAGTCTAAAGCCAAACGCCTTCTTTATCCCTCAATTATAGCGTAGTTTAAAAGTTTTGCAAAACTTTACAACACCCACCTTGGGCATCTGGTCGCGCGCCGTTGCTTAGCCTTCACCTGCCGGGCGCAGGTCTTTGATGTTCAACTGGGGGCGGCGCTGGCCGTTGTATTCGTTCCATTCGTAGGTGAACAGGATGTCCACTTCGGGCGGCATCTTTTCTGCCCACTCCCCCTGGCGGAAGGCAATGGCATCGTGCCGCGTGCCGCCGTCTTCCAGCATCAGTTTGAGGTGCTGGCCTTCTTTGCCTACGGTGCGGGCGCTGCGCACTTTCACCCCGCGCGCCACGAAGCGCGGCCGCGGGTTGCCGTAGCCCGTGGGTTCCAGCCAGCGGAAATCGGCGAGCACCTGCGCGTTCAGGTCGCGCAGGCGCACTTCCGCGTCGGCGCGCAGGGTGGGGCGCAAATCCAGCCCGCCGAGCGCGGCTTCGGCCTGCGCGTGCAGGCATTCCAGCAGCGCGGGCAGGCG
>JALVOR010000219.1 GCA_027026295.1 Anaerolineales bacterium
ACCGTTCGGGCACCCCCCACATGAGACACGGCGACCAATGCTCTGCGGCGGTTTTTCTAACCGAGGCGCATTGAACGGTCTGCCGTGTCTTTTCTATGGCTTGACTTTATCATACCAGGCGCAGAGGAACAAAATAAATTTCTGAGTTCTCTGGGATTCTTCTGTGCTTTCTGGGGTTGTAATCGGCGCTAATCTGCGAAGTCTCTGTGGTTTTTCTCTGCTGAGGCTGAATAGAGACACCACGACAAAATCTCTGTATCCTCTATGGCTCCGTGCGAAGTCCACCTGTCAAACGGGCATTCTGGTGTCCTTTCTTGCTCAGGCCAAACAACCCCGTATTTTACTGCGGGGCGGCTTTGTCGGGCCTGCTGCCCTCGCGGTTCAAGCATTATACTTACGTCCACATGCAAGAGCAAGCAGAATGATTATGATTTATGCATAAAATATGTAAAAGGAGTAAAACTCTCCTCCTCAACTTGAGGGGCGAGCGCAGCAAGCCAAAGTGTGGGGTGAGGGCGAAACAACGGTTCTACAACATTTGCACCCTTTTGCCAAGTAACTGCTCAACCCTGCAAAAACGGCGTGCAAGCAAAATGTGTAGAAGTGGTTGCCCTGTTATGGGATGAGAACAAAGAAACCACAAAACCACAGAAAACACCGAAGCGCCACAGAAAACACAGAAATAAGGTAATTCGTGAAGCGTTACTTCGTCAATTCGTAGAAAACCAAACGAATGCAACCTCCTTTGTGCCTCTTTGTGCTCCTCTCTGCCTCGGCATTATCCCTTCTTTGCGTGTTTTGCTTTCTTTGCGCCTTAACGTTACAAAAAAATCCGTGTGCATCCGTGATTATCCGCGTGCATCCGCGATCTATCTCCCCAAGACTAAACAGTTACGCTTCGACAACATTTACCTGCACCCCACAAAAACGGGGCGCTTGACGCTGCTTCGCGCGGCCATTATACTTGCGGTGGGTCAACGCAGGCCCCGCGGCGCTGGGGGGCTGAAGCCTTCGGCGTTCGCAGGCCAATGCAGGATTCCCCGAACCAGAACAAAAACGGAGGAGAAAATGCGCAAATCATTTCTGTTCGTCTTGCTGGCTGCTCTCGTGCTGGCACTGGCAGCCTGCAGCGGCAGCGAAGCAGCGCCGCCCGAAAACGGCGATGGGGGGGCGGTTGTGCTCAACGGCGCAGGCGCCACTTTCCCCCTGCCGGTTTATACCGAATGGATTCAAATGTACAAGTCCGTGCAGCCCGATGTCACCATCAACTACCAGGGCATCGGCTCCGGCGGCGGGCAGAAGGCTATCATGGACAGCACGGTGGACTTCGCCGGGTCGGATTCCCTGTTGAGCGAAGCCCAATACAAGAAGATGCCTGACCTGCAAATGCTGCCCATGGTGGCGGGCGCGGTGGTGCCCGTTTACAACCTGCCCGAGGTGCAGGGCCTGGTGCTGGATGGCCCCGCGATGGTGGGCATTTTCATGGGTAAAATCACCAAGTGGGACGACCCCGCGATTGCCAAACTCAACCCGGGCGTGAACCTGCCCGACCAGACCATCACCGTGGCGCACCGTTCCGACGGCTCCGGCACCACCGAGATCTTCACTTCCTACCTCGCGGCGGTCGACCCGACATGGGCGACCGAAGTCGGCGTGGGCAAGGCCGTAGAATGGCCGGCCGACGCCGCGGGGCACGGCGTGGGCGGCAAGGGCAACCCCGGCGTGGCGCAGGCCGTGCAATCCACCCCCTACAGCATCGGCTACGTGGAACTGGCTTACGCCAAGAGCAATGACATCCCCACGGCGAAACTGGTGAACGCCGCAGGCAACACGGTGGAAGCCAACGCCGAGACCATGCAAGACGCGATGGCCGCCTTTGCCAATGCCTTCGACGAACACCTGACCGCCAAGATCGTGAATGCGCCGGGCGAAAAATCCTGGCCGGTCATGGGCTACACCTACCTCATCGTGCACATGCAGAACGACGAGGACTGCGCCAAGGCCAAAGCACTGGTGGACTTCATCAACTGGGCGCTGACCGACGAAGCCGCGGCCAAGAAAGCCGCCGACCTGGGTTACGCCACCCTTCCCTCTGCCGTGCGCGACAAGGTCTTCGCCAAACTGCACCAGATGACATGCCAGGGGCAGAAGGTCTGGCCGTAGCCCTGGCATCCCTGCGTGAACCCCCACACCATGACGAGAACAGCACGGAGCGGCGGCCTGTCCTCCGCTCCGTGTATGTTTTTTCGGGAGATGAACCGATGGCAACCAAACATCGCGTGCTTTTTCTCTGCACCGGCAATTCAGCCCGCAGCCAAATGGCCGAAGGGCTGGTCAATGCCTTCCTCGGCAACACATGGGAAGCCTTTTCCGCGGGCACTCAACCCGCGGGCTACGTGCACCCGCTGGCCATCGAAGCGATGGCCGAAATCGGCGTGGACATCGCGGGGCAGGCTTCCAAGCACGTTGACGTCTATCGCCATGAGGATTTCGACCTGGTCATCACGGTGTGCGACGACGCCGCCAAAAACTGCCCGGTTTGGCTGGGCAAGGGGCAGCGGCTGCACGTCGGTTTTCCTGACCCCGCCGCGGCTACCGGCGCTTCTGAAGAGCGGCTGGAAGTCTTCCGCCGGGTGCGCGATGGCATCCGCGAGCGCATCTTCCCCGTGCTGGAAAATTTTCAGCCCGAAAATCACGCCCAAGAAAAAGATGCCCCTTCATGGCACCTGAAGGGGCTCTAACAGACCACAGCATCCCCCGCAGCCTGCCGCCGCACGTGGACAAAATCATGCCTGCAAGGGAGTGGGGCGGCCCCAGCCAAGACTTCAGTAATCAGGTAGTACAATTGATTCCATGTTAGTGCATTCTCAAACATGATTGTGGTAAACCAGAAAGCACAATCAGCCCTGCTTGTGGCAATATCTCACCCATCCCCCAATGAGCCTCGCTTGGCCTTCGACTTCGCTCAGGCCAGGCGCTCGGCTCATCTGCCCCCTTCCCTCCCTTGCTAAGGGAGGGAAGGGGGCGGCTACGGTGGGCTGAGCGAAGGCGAAGCCCTGCCGTAGCGGGGGTAGGGAGAGATCAAGCAAAGCAACTTGGCCTTGGGCGCCGCTGTGGGCAGTCTAAACCCACTATCAAGGTTGATTATGCATTAGTTTGTTGCTTCGTTGCTTCGGCATCGTTTCGTTGCCCCCCTGCTCACTGGCCACCGAGCACTTAACGGCCCACTGGAACACTTCCTCCTTCCCATGCCCACCATCCCCGACCTTCTCCGTTTCCTCTACGGCCCCCGGCGCGGCAATGAAGCCGCTCGCCGTCTGCGGGCGCGTTTAGACGCCTTCCGCCGCACCCACCCCGACCTGCAGCAAGCCCCACCGCCGCGCCAGCGCCTCACCGAGCGCGACGCCGTGCTCATCACCTACGGCGACCAGTTCCGCGCCCCCGGCGAGCCACCCCTGCGCACACTGCACCGCTTCCTGCACGCCCACCTCGGCGAAAGCGTCTCCGCCATCCACATCCTGCCTTTCTTCCCCTATTCCTCCGACGACGGCTTCTCGGTGATTGATTACCGCCGCGTCAACCCCGATTTCGGCACATGGGAAGACATCAAAGCGCTGGAAAGCGACTATCGGCTGATGTTCGATGCGGTCATCAACCACATCTCGCGGCAGTCAGCGTGGTTTCAGGGCTTCCTGCGAGGCGAAGCACCCTACACCAACTATTTCATCGTGGTTGACCCGCAAACCGACCTCTCGCAGGTGGTGCGCCCCCGCCCGTGGCCGCTTCTCACCCCGGTGGAAACCGCCGGCGGCGTCAAACATGTCTGGACGACCTTCAGCACCGACCAGATTGACCTCAACTACGCCAACCCCGCCGTGCTGCTGGAAATCGCCGACCTGCTTCTCTTCTACGTCGCCCACGGGGCGCGCATCGTCCGCCTGGACGCCATCGCCTACCTCTGGAAAGAAATCGGAACGCCGTGCATCCACCTGCCGCAGACCCACGCGGTGGTCAAACTTTTCCGCGCCATGTTAGACGAAGTTTCCCCCGGCGTGCTCCTGATTACCGAAACCAACGTGCCGCACGCCGAAAACATTGCCTATTTCGGCAACGGGCACGACGAAGCGCAACTGGTCTACAACTTCACCCTGCCGCCGCTCACCCTGCACGCACTGCAAACCGGCGATGCCACCCGCCTGACCGCTTGGGCGCGCACGTTACACACACCGAGCGAAGCCACCGCGTTCTTCAACTTCCTCGCCTCACACGACGGCATCGGCGTCCGCCCGGCGGAAGGCTGGCTGAGCACAGAGGAAATCGCTGCCCTCGCCGACCGGACTCTGGCTCACGGCGGGCGCGTTTCCACCTACACCCGCCCCGACGGCTTGCAGGCTCCCTACGAACTCAACATCACCTGGTACGACGCCCTCAACGACCCCACCCGCCCCAA
>JALVOR010000220.1 GCA_027026295.1 Anaerolineales bacterium
TATATCCGCAATTTGGTCATCCACCGCACTTACGATGGCTATCGCCGCGAGATCGACACCATTTACGGGCAGTTGGAGGAAACGTTAGACGTTCCTATTAAACCCGCACCTGATGATCTGGACAGGCGCTACAATGTGGATTTTGTGATAGAAGTTGGTGACCGCCTCATTGGCCTGCAAATCAAGCCGATAACTTACGAGCAGATGCCCCAGGCGCACCGCTGGCAGTCTTGGATGGCAGAGAGCCACCGCCGCTTTACCAAAAAGTTTGGCGGCAAAGTGTTCGTTGTGTTTTCCGTGCGGGAAGGACGTCAAAAGCGTATTGCCAATCCTGATGTGTTTGACGCCATTCGGGTTGAAATGCAACGCCTTTCTGCTTCCTGAAAGCCTTGCCTCCAAAATTCTGCATCTCAACCCCGAACCTTGTATAGGGAGGCTCTTTATGCCCAATCTCGAAATTTCTTCTATACTCGATGTCTCCCGCATCCGCGCCGATTTCCCCGTGCTGGCGCGGGAAACGCGCGAAGGTGTGTCTCTGGTTTATCTCGATTCCACCGCCACCAGCCAGAAGCCCCGGCAGGTGATCGAGGCGCTGGCCGATTTTTACCTGCATCACAACGCCAACATTCATCGCGGCGTTCACACCCTTGCCGAAGAGGCCACCGCGGCCTACGAGGAGACCCGCGCCAGGGTTGCCCGCTTCATCGGCGCGGCGTCGCCGAAGGAAATTGTCTTCGTGCGCAACGCCACTGAAGCCATCAACCTGGTGGTGTATTCGTGGGGGCGGGCGAATTTGCGGGAGGGCGACGTGGTGGTGCTCACCGAGATGGAGCACCACGCCAACCTGGTGCCGTGGCAGATGTTGGCGAAGGGGCGCGGCGTCAAACTGGAATTCATCCACGTGCGCCCCGACGGCACGCTGGCTATGGACGAGTTGCCCCGCCTGCTGGCGCTGAAACCGAAGATGGTCGCCGTGAGCGGCATGTCCAACGTTACCGGCTTCCAGCCCGATGTGGCGGAAATTGCCCGCCAGGCGCACGATGCCGGGGCGTTAGTGCTGGTGGATGGTGCACAACTCGTGCCCCACGCACCGGTGGACGTGCAAGCGTTGGGGGCGGATTTCCTCGCCTTTTCTTCCCATAAGATGCTGGGCCCCAGCGGCGTGGGCGTGCTCTATGGGCGTAGAGCATTGCTCGAAGCCATGCCGCCCTTCCTCGGTGGCGGCGACATGATCAAGCGGGTAACGCTGGAAGGCTTTTCCGCCAACGCTGTGCCTTACAAGTTTGAAGCGGGTACGCCCGCCATTGCCGAGGTGGTAGGATTGGGGGCTGCCATTGATTACTTGAACGCCATAGGCATGGAAGCCGTCCATGCTTACGAGCAAGCCATGGCGCGTTATGTGTTGCCTCGTCTGCAAGAGGTTCCTGGCCTGCATCTTTTGGGCGCCAGCCTGGAACGCCGCGGGGCGGTGTTTTCCTTCTGGATCGACGGCATCCACGCTCACGATGTGGCTCAGGTTCTTGACTATTACGGCATTGCCGTGCGCGCCGGGCATCATTGCGCCCAGCCGTTGCACATTCGCTTTGGTGTGCCAGCCACGGCGCGTGCCAGTTTCTATATCTACAACACCCCTGAAGAAGCCGACCGCCTGGTGGCAGCACTCTACAAAGTCAAAGAAGTGTTTGCCTGACCCTGCAAAAAGTACGCTGAGGAGTTCCCCAATGGAAGATTTGTATCGCGAATACATCCTTGACCATTACAAAGCCCCTCGTTTCCGCGGGCATCTGGAAAACCCCGCTTTTGTTTACGAAGACGACAACCCTACCTGCGGCGATCACCTGCACATGGAAGTGGCAGTGGATGAAAACGGTGTGGTGAGCGCAGCCCGGTTCGATGGCATGGGGTGCGCGCTTTCGCAGGCTTCCGCCGATATTTTGCTGGAACACATCATCGGCAAGCCGCTGGAAGAGGTCAAGCAGTTTTCCAAAGACGATTTGCTGAACCTGCTGGGCATCACGTTGGGGCCGGTGCGGTTGAAATGCGCGCTGCTTTCCCTCAAGGTGCTGAAGGGGGCCATTTATGGCCTCAAACCCGGCGAAAGCCTGACCGACGAGGAAGACTGAAGCCATGGCAAAGTTGCATCGCTGGGCATTGGCCGCCGCATTGGCGGCCTACGCTGTTTTAGGGGTGCTGCTGGTCGGTGGCCTTGCGCCGCGTGCCTGGTACGCCTGGGGCACCCCCGTGATGACGCTTTTCGGCATGGCGGCGGCATTGCTCCACGCGGCAGGCCAGGTGGGCTGGAAACGGGCTGCGGCCTTTTTCGTTTTGACTTTTGTTGTAGGCATGGGCATGGAAGTCATCGGCGTGAGCACCGGCTGGGTGTACGGAGCATATCATTACACCGCCCGACTGGGCCCCTACTTTTTTGGGCTGGTGCCGTATGTCATTCCGCTGGCGTGGTTCATGATGACCTACCCTTCGTGGGTGATCAGCCGTCGCGTTCTGGCGGTAGTGTGGCGCGAAACGCCGCCGTGGGCGGTGGCAACCCTCGGCGGCGTGGTCATGACGGCCTGGGATTTGGTGTTGGACCCTCTGATGGTGCATCATCACTATTGGGTGTGGGAGTCTCCTGGCGGCTATTTTGGCGTGCCGTTACACAACTTTCTCGGCTGGTGGCTCACGGTTGCTTTAGCGCTTTGGGCTTTTGAGGCGCTGGCGAAGCCGCCTGCTTTGCACGAAAGCCCCGTCGCGCCCCTGCGCTGGGCTGTGCTGCTTTACATTTTTGTTGGGGGCAGCAACATCCTTGCCGCGTGGGAAGCCCACCTCACTGGCCCCCTGCTGGCAGGTTTCTGGGCCATGTTGCCTTGGGCGGTGGTGGGCTGGGGGGTGGCGCGCCGCCGGTCAGCGCGCTAACATCTTTGCCATCGCGTAGTATTCCATGTTGGCCTTGCGCTGCCGGCTTACCACTTCTGCCAACGGCACGAGCACCATGTCGCGCCCCTTTAGCCCAACCATGGTGTCAAACTGCCCATTGACCACGGCTTCCACGGCGCGTACGCCCATGCGGGAAGCCAGCATGCGGTCGAAGGCGGTCGGGCGCCCGCCGCGCTGGATGTGCCCCAGAATCGTAATGCGGGTCTTGAAACCGACGTCGGCCTCGTCCAGGTAACGGGCGAGGTCGTGAATTTTAATTTTTGCGCCCTCGGCAACAATGATGATGGCATGGGTCTTGCCGCGTTTGTAGGCGTCTTCTACCGAAGTGGCGATTTCCTCCATGGAAGTTTTCACTTCGGGGATGAGCACGGTCTCTGCGCCGCCGATGATGCCCGCCATCACCGCCAGATAGCCGCATTCCCGCCCCATGGTTTCGATGAGGAACGCCCGCTGGTGCGAAGAGGCGGTGTCGCGCAGTTTGTCCACCGCGTCCATGATGGTGTTCAGGGCAGTATCCACGCCAATTGCCATGTTGGTGCCCCAGATGTCGTTGTCGATGGAGGCGGGAATGCCGACGACGTTTACGCCCTGTTGCGCCAAAGCGTGTGCGCCGCGCAGCGAGCCATCGCCGCCAATGACGATGAGGGCGTCGATGCCGTGTTTGTTGAGTTGGTGGATGGCATCGCGCTGCCCCTGCTCGGTGCGGAATTCCTTGCTGCGGGCGCTGAGCAGCATGGTGCCGCCGCGTTGCATGATGCCGCCGACGTCGCGGGCTTCCAGCCGCTGAAATGCGCCGTGGATGAGGCCCTCGTAGCCGCTTTCAATGCCGTAAACTGCCAGATCATGCGCGAGTGCCGTGCGCACCACGGCGCGAATGGCGGGGTTCATGCCGGGAGCATCGCCGCCGGAAGTCAGCACGGCGATGCTTTCGATGTCCAATACTTTTGTCATGGGTCTGTTTCCTCAAACGAGATGGATGCATAAACCCCAATTATAACACTACAACGGCTCGACGCGCACATGCTGCGCGCCCACGACGTTTTGCAGCCAGGCGAGCAGTTCGTCGCAAATGCCGGTGGTTTCGGGGAATTCCACAAGGTACGCCTGGTGCGGCTCCACGATGTAAAAGGCGAAGCGGTCTTCGCCGGGGAAGGCGATGATGTGGCTGTGCACGCGGCGCAGGCGGAATTTGTCGCGCACGGTGTCGCCGCTGGATTCCAGCGTCACCACCAGGCGGCGGCGCGGTGCGTTGGGTGCAGGAATGGTGTGCAGCGGTGCGCTTTCGGCGGGAGAAGGCGGCAGGGTCGGCGTTTCTGCCGTGGGTTCAGGAAGCGTTTCGGGTTCGGGCGTTGCCCTTTCGGCTGTAGCAGCCATTTCCGCGGCTTTGGGCGGCGCTGCGGGTTCGGCAGGGGGCGGTGCTGCCTCGGCGGATTCGGGGGCGCTCGTCGGCGCTGGGGG
>JALVOR010000221.1 GCA_027026295.1 Anaerolineales bacterium
CCGTAACTGGAAGCAAGGGTTCCGCGACCAAGTCATGGAAACCTGTTGTGGCTTGCACAACTTCCGATTGAACTTCAGACCCTGGCACTATGACCCTGTCCCTACTTAAACCGTGATAATGTCTATTATCATCGCGCGCTTTGCGATGAGGTGGTTTGGCTTTCCTCGGCGGGCTATCCTAACAATGCCGACAAGAGCAACAAGACCAGCCGTGAAGTGGCGCGCCTGATGTGGGAGCAAATCGCCAAGGTTGCTGGTTGTCGCTTGCCGCACGAGGAACGCAAACCGCAACAGGTGGGGAAATCCTTTGAGGCCGCTACCCGCCGTTACCTTGAGGAAGCCTTTGGCTTGCTGCAACACCTTCGCCCCGGCGATTGGCGTTTTTACCTCAATGCACACATCCAGGATTTTGCGCAGTATCGCCATTTAGCAGACCTGACCGAGGCGCTGCACGCGCATCCAGCGCTGCGGGCGGCATTGGGGGATTACCTCATTGCCCCTGACATCATTGTGGCGCGTGAGCCGCTTCCTGACAAAGCGATCAATCGGGGAGAGAATCTCGTTGAAGGGCGCGTTATCGCCGGCCTTTCACCATTGCGCCGTGTGAACAACACCGTGCCGCTCTTGCATGCCAGCATTTCCTGCAAGTGGACCATCCGCAGCGACCGTTCGCAAAACGTGCGCACTGAAGGGCTGAACCCCATCCGCAACCGGAAAGGGCATACACCGCACATTGTGGTTGTCACTGCCGAGCCGCACCCGGGCAGGCTGGCTTCTCTTGCGTTGGGCACAGGCGACCTGGATTGTGTGTATCACGTCGCTTTGCCCGAACTTCAGCAGGCGGTTGCAGCAGCAGGGGATGAAACAGCCCAAGGCTTGCTGGAAACCATGATTTCGGGGCAGCGCCTGCGCGATATCAGTGACCTGCCGCTTGATTTGGCCGTCTGAGCAACAAAAAACGCCCTGCTTTCGTAGCAGGGCGTTTTCGTTTTACCGCAGGGTGAAGGGGTTATGGCTGACAAACCGCGCCCACCAGGTCCTGCTCAAGGTGCCGGGTCATGTCGCTGGCGCAGAAGGTGTCGGGGTGCAGCATCACGGCCAAGGTTTCCAGCCCGTCCACCAGGCGCGGGCCGGGCACGCTCAGCAGGTTGGGGTCGAAGGGGTACACTTTGCCGTCCTGTACGGCTTTGATGCTTTCCCAGCCGGCGCGCTGTGCCACGCTTTCGGGGGTGATGCCATAAGGAGCGTCGGCCAGCAGGATGATGTCGGGGTTTTGCTCGACCAGCGCCTCGGTGCTGATTTGCGCCCAGGCGCTATCCAGCGCGTCGCCCGCGTTGCGCCCCTTGGCCTGCGCAATCACATACGAGACAAAGGAGCCCGGCCCGGGCGTCCACGGGTTGGCGGGGTCGGTGGCGTCCAGTTCGTAGAACACCAGCGGCGCCTCCTCGACGTCGGCGAGGGCGTCTTCCACCGCTTGGACGCGTTCCTGCAACTGGGCGATCAATGGCTCGGCGTCCTCTTCGTGGCCGGTCAGTCTGGCGAGGTCGCGCAGGTTTTGGTACAGGCCGTCGAAGTCCTTGGGGTTAGCCTGCCAGAACACCGTCAGGCCGGCATCCTGCATTTGCTTGACCTGCTCAGGCGAGGTGATGGCGGCGACGATGACCAGGTCGGGCTGCTGGGCAAGGATGGCTTCCAGCGGCAGGCCGCCCCACAGGCTGCCCACGCTGGGCAGTGCTTTGGCTTCCTCAGGGTATGTGGAAGCGTCATCCCTCGCCACCACCTGCTTGCCTGCGCCGAGGGCAAACAGGCTTTCGGTGATGGAAGGCGCCAGCGCAACGATGCGCTCGGCGGGCTTTTCTAAGGTGATGGTGTTGCCCAGACCATCGGTGAGGGTGATGGGTTCAGGGGTGGGCGTGGGCGGCACCGGTGTGGGGGAAGGCGGCACAGCGGTTGCCGTGGGCGGCGCCTGAGTGGGCGCAGCCGTGGGGGCAGGCGTTGCAGGGCCGCAGGCTGCCAGGGCAGCCGCGAGCAGCAACACGATGAACAGGGCGGAAACTTTGCGGAACACGAGCACCTCCTTATTTGGGAAGAAATGAGGGTGGGTGCCCGCGGAAGGAAAAACAAAAGCCCCTGCCCAACGGGCAGGGGAGGGAAACACAACACACCACGGTGTTCGCGCTCCCACTCCCTTCCGCGAGGGCGTGGAAACCGGCCAAGGCGGGCGACCTGGCTTCCCGATGCCCGCGGGCACCGGGTTACAGTTGCGGGACAGCGCCGGACTTTCACCGGCTTCGCCTTTGAGCCTGCCCATCCGGGGGTACAGGCACCTTTGCCGATATCGGTTCCGATTGTAGTTTCTTTGAGGCGGGGTGTCAAGTACGTAAGAGCCTATCCGAAAATTCTTTGCAGATGTGTCACTGCGAGGCGGGCTGAGCAATGACGAAGCCCGCCGAAGCAGTCTCCTGACCGATAAAAAGGGGGGGATTGCTTCGCCCTGGAGCCTGCGCCGAGCGCAGCGAGGGGGGCTCGCAATGACACCACCACGATATTTTTTGAATAGAGTCTAAGGTTGACGTTTGTGGAAACCTTGCCCATTCTGCGCGTCGCGGTTATAATGTAGCCCAACATGCGAAAGCATCAAAGAATGCAAAAATTGAGCGAGCGCTTGAGAACGGAAAACCTCAGAGCGCTTGCTTTTGTGTGTCTATCACGCCTGTGAGGCATGCAAAAGCATCGCCGCCGACAAGGGGGCCAACTGGCCGTGCTGTTTTGCTCGCCGTTGTAAATCCAGGAGGCTGTTGCGTGGAAACAAAAGACTTGCTTGCCCTGCGTATTCGTTTGGCATCTCCCGAGACCATCTTGAGTTGGTCCTATGGTGAGGTGCGCAAACCCGAAACGATTAACTACCGCCGCCTGCGCCCCGAAAAGGATGGCTTGTTCTGTGAGGTGATTTTCGGGCCCACCCGCGACTGGCAGTGCGCGTGCGGCAAATACCGCAACAAACGCTACGCAGGCATCGTGTGCGACAAATGCGGCGTGGAAGTTACCAAGGCCAGCGTGCGCCGTGAACGCATGGGGCACATCACCCTGGCTGCTCCTGTGGCCCACATCTGGTACACCCGCCGCGTGCCTTCCTTCATGGGGCTGCTGCTCGACGTTTCGCGCCGTAACCTGGAACGCGTGCTCTACTTCGCCCAATATGTTGTCACTTACGTGGACGAAAGTGCGCGCGAGCGTGCCTTGAAGCGCCTCGAAGAGGAACTCGGCGAAGGCGAACGCGAAGCCGGCGCGCGCATCAACGCCCGCATTGCCGAAATCAAAGTGCAGCGCGATAGCAAAATCGAAAAACTGGAAGCCCTCAAGCGCGCTATCGAAGAAGAATACAGCGAAAAAGTAGCAGCCCAGTTAGAGCCCATCGTCAAAGAAGGGCAGCGGCTGGAAAGCGAACTCAGCGGCGCGGTGGGCGAGGTTGTCCGCAAAGATATGCGCTTTGGCGCGACCGACACCGTGGTAGTCGCTGCGGGTGAAACCGTCAGCAACCTGCACATTTCCAAGGTGCAGGATATCGTGCGGGAGAGCCTTGAACAAATCGAAACCCAATTGAAGGCCGACCGCCAGTCCAAACTCGCCGATGTAGAACGGCAAATTCAAAACCTGCGCGAGCAGACCGCTGCCAAACTGGAAGAACTTCAGGCCGAACTGGAAGACGAGAAGACCTCTCAGCGCGGCGAACTGGCCCGTCTGCGCGACGAACTGCTCGACCTGCGCCCGCTTACCTTCATGAGCGAGGCCCGCTACCGCGAACTGAAATCGCGCTGGGGCAGTGTGTTTCGCGCCGACATGGGTGCTGAAGCCTTCATGGACATTTTGCGCCGCCTCGACCTCGAAAAACTGGCCGAGGAACTGTGGCGCGAAATTCGCGTTACCAAGAGCAAGCAGAAGCGCAAGAAAGCCATCAAGCGCCTGAAAATTGTGGAATCCTTCCTTCGCTCCGGCAACCGCCCCGAGTGGATGATTCTCACCATCCTGCCGGTCATCCCCCCCGACCTGCGCCCGATGGTGCAACTCGATGGCGGGCGCTTTGCTACTTCCGACCTCAACGACCTCTATCGCCGCGTCATCAACCGCAACAACCGCCTCAAGCGGCTGCTGGAACTCGGCGCGCCCGATGTTATCGTCCGCAACGAAAAGCGCATGCTGCAGGAAGCGGTGGACTCCCTCATCGACAATTCCCAGCGCGGCAAGGCGCTTTCCCGCCGCGGGCGGCGCGAACTGAAATCCCTCAGCGACATGCTGAAGGGCAAGAAAGGCCGCTTCCGCCGCAACCTGCTGGGCAAGCGCGTGGACTATTCTGGCCGCTCGGTCATTGTG
>JALVOR010000222.1:0-5418 GCA_027026295.1 Anaerolineales bacterium
ACGAAGTGCTCAAAAAGGGCGCTCAGGCCACTTCCTGAAGCCCGAAATCGGCCCGTTTATGGATTTGGTAAGGTGCTCAGCCTGCCCCGCAAGGGTTGGCGTTCGCCTCACGTTGTCTAAAGTCCAATAACTAACCATGTTCCGCAAAGACCGCATGTTCCCCCGCTTTGCCCTCTACGGCTTTTTGAAGAACCTGCGTTTCTTCGAGCCGTTCCTTATTCTCATCTTTCGCGAAGCCGGGTTGAGTTTTACCCTCATCGGCACGTTGTATGCCATTCGGGATACGACCACTTACCTCCTGGAAGTGCCTACCGGCGTGCTGGCCGATGCCTTTGGCCGCCGCAAGGCCATGCTGCTGGCCTTTGGGGCGTATCTGGTTTCCTTTGGGGTGTTCTACTGGGGGCGCGGGTTTGGCTGGTTTGCCCTCGCCATGGTGCTCTTTGCCGTGGGGGAAGCCTTCCGCTCGGGCACCCACAAGGCGCTCATTCTGGAATACTTGAAACTCAATGACATGGAGCACTTCAAGGTTTCCTACTATGGGCGCACGCGGTCGGCTTCCCAGTTTGGCTCGGCCATCAATGCCCTGATTGCCGCCGCGTTGGCTTTTTACACCGGCAGTTACCGCATCATGTTCCTCGCGGCGGCGGTGCCGTATGTGCTCGATTTCCTCAACCTGGCGACCTACCCGCCCGAACTCGACGGCGAACTTTCCCGCCTGGCATGGCACACGGTGGGGAAACAGGCGCGCCAGACCTTGCGCGATTTCGGCGCGATGTTCGCCGACCGCTTAGTGCTGCGGGCCATTCTCAACAGCGCCACCCTGATGGCGCTTTTCAAGGCCACCAAAGATTACCTGCAGCCCATTTTAGAGCAGTTTGCCTTGGCTTTGCCCATTTTCCTGGCCTATTCCGGTCAGCAGCGCAGCGCGGTGGTGATTGGCGTGGCGTATTTCTTCATTTACCTGAGCACAAGTTACGCTTCGCGCAATGCTGACCGCTTCAGCAAACGCTTCCCCAATCTGGCGCAGGCCATCAACGGCTCTTACCTCGCCGGCGCGGGGCTGTTGGCTTTAGCGGGGGCTGCCACATGGCAGGGCTGGGTTGGGGTTGCCATTGTCGCTTATTTGGGTTTCTATGTGCTTCATAATCTGCGCCGGCCGATGAATGTGGCTTACATTAGCGACCAAATCGTCAGTCGGGTGATGGCTTCCGGCCTGTCGGTGGAATCGGTGATTCGTACCCTGCTGGCGAGTGGCCTGGCACTGCTGCTCGGCGTGCTCGCCGATGCTCTGGGCGTGGGGCTTGCCCTGGCGGTGATGGCGTTGCTCGTTGCTGCCGTTTTCCCGCTGGTGCGGGTTGAGTGACCGGGAACACCGACACACCGGAACACGGAAACACGTGATGGTATACTTTAGCCCGCCATGAAAAACATTCGCAATTTCTCCATCATTGCCCATATTGACCACGGCAAATCCACCCTGGCCGACCGCCTGCTGCAACTCACCGGCACCATCTCGGAGCGCGAAATGACCGAGCAGGTGCTGGATGACATGGAACTGGAGCGCGAGAAGGGCGTAACCATCAAAGCCTCGGCGGTGCGAATGCTTTACACCGCCCAGGATGGTGAAACCTACGAACTCAACCTCATCGATACGCCGGGGCATGTGGATTTTGGCTACGAGGTCAGCCGGGCGTTAGCGGCGTGCGAGGGCGCGCTGCTGGTGGTGGATGCTTCGCAAGGGGTGGAAGCCCAAACCCTCGCCAACCTTTACCTTGCACTGGAAAACGACCTGGAGATCATCCCGGTCATCAACAAAATTGATCTACCTTCGGCGCGCCCCGACGAAGTGGCGCGAGAAATCGAGAACCTGCTCGGCACGCCTGCCGATGCGGTGCTGCGGGTTTCCGCCAAAGAGGGCACGAATGTGGCGCAAGTGCTGGAAGCCATTGTGCACGAGGTGCCGCCGCCCGAAGGCGACGCCGATGCCCCCTTGCGGGCGTTGATTTTCGATTCGCACTACGATTCTTACAAGGGGGTGGTGGTTTATGTCCGTGTGGTGGAAGGCCGCCTGACGGCTTCCGACAGCCTGCGGCTGATGGCCGCCGAGACCGTTTTCAAGCCGGTGGAAGTCGGCGTGTTTGCCCCGCACATGACCGCCACGGGGAAACTGGAAGCCGGCGAGGTGGGCTACATTGCCACGGGCCTGAAAACCGTGCGGGAAGCCCGCGTGGGCGACACCGTGACCCATGCCCAGAATCCGGCTGCCGAACCGCTCCCCGGCTATCAGCACCCCAAGCCGATGGTGTTTGCGGGCATTTACCCTGTGGAGGGGGAAGACTACCAGGATTTGCGCGACGCGCTGGAAAAACTGCAACTCAACGATGCTGCCCTGGTGTTCGAGCCGGAAACCTCGCAGGCGCTGGGTTTTGGCTTCCGCTGTGGCTTTTTGGGCATGTTCCACATGGAAATCGTGCAGGAGCGGTTGGAGCGGGAATACGGCCTCGACATCGTGGTGACGGCGCCTTCGGTGGAATATCAGGTGGTGCTGCGCGATGGCACCACGGTGGTGATTGATTCCCCCGCAGACCTTCCTGACGAAGCGGCCATTGCCGAAATTCGCGAGCCGTGGATGAAAATTCAGATTTTCACCCCCACGGAATTTTACGGCCCGGTGATGGAAATGACCACCAAGCGCCGCGGCGTGTTCCTTGAGCAGGAATACCCCACACCCGACCGGGTGGTGCTGCACTTCGAATTGCCGCTTTCCGAACTCATCATCGACTTTTTCGACCAGTTGAAATCGCGCACCCGCGGCTACGCTTCGCTGGATTACCAGTTTGCCGAATACCGCCCCGGCGATTTGGTGAAACTCACGATTCTGGTCAACGGCGAGCCGGTCGATGCCCTGGCAACCATTGTGCACCGCGATGAGGCCTATGCCCGCGGCCAGCGGCTGGTTTCCAAACTCAAAGACCTGATTCCGCGGCAACTGTTTGCCGTGCCCATTCAGGCCGTGGCCGGCGGGCGGGTGATTTCCCGCGCCAACGTCAAGGCGCTGCGGAAAGACGTCCTCGCCAAGTGCTACGGCGGCGATGTGACCCGCAAGCGCAAGTTGCTGGAAAAGCAAAAGAAAGGCAAGAAGCGGATGAAAATGGTGGGCAAGGTTGCCATCCCGCAGGAAGCCTTCCTTGCCGTGCTGCAGGTTGGGGGGGAGGACAAGGCGTGAAACTCTCGCGGGGCAACCGCCAGACGTGGCTGGGGCTGCTGGTGAGCGCGGTGGCGCTGCTGGCGGTGTTTGCCGTGACTGATGTGCACGCCTTGGCGGCAGCGCTGAAAAACCTTTCGGCGGCGGTGCTGTTGGGGGCGTTGGCGCTTTTCGTGCTTTCCATCGGGCTGCGGGCGTTGGCGTGGCGGGTGCTGCTCGGCGGGCGGGTGGCGTGGTGGTCGGCCTTTTTGGCGCTCAACGTGGGCTATCTGGTCAACAATGTCATCCCGCTGCGGGCAGGGGAAGCGGCACGGGCGGTGCTGATTGCCCCGAAAGCGCGGGTGCCCTTCTGGCACGCTGTTTCCACTGTGATGGTCGAGCGCCTGCTCGATGTGGTGCTGTTGGCGGCGATGCTGGTTGGTTCGCTGCCGTGGGTGTTGGATTTGCCCCAGGCGCGGCAGGCATCGCAGGCGTTTGGCGGCGTGGCGCTGCTGGCGTTGGTGGGGCTGGTGTTGTTAGCCCGTTGGCGGAGGGCAGTGGGCGGTTTCTTGGAAGCCCGTGTGGCCCCACGCCTGGGAAAGCGCCTGCGCCGCTTTGTGGGGTGGGCGCTGCATTTCCTCGACGGATTGGAAGCCCTCGCCCGCCCGTTTTCCTTCCTCGCCGTGCTGGGGCTGATGGTGCTTTCCTGGGCGGTGCAGGTGCTGGCGTATGGCGTCACCCTGCGGGCGCTGGTGCCCCAGGCCAATTTGTGGTGGGCGGCGTTTGCCTTGGGCAGCGTGGGCATGGGCGTGGCAGTGCCCTCTGCGCCGGGCGGTTTGGGCGTGATGGAAGGCGTGCTGGTGTTTGTGTTGAGCGCCTTAGGCGTGGATGCTTCGCTGGCGTTGGCCTACGCGCTGGCGATGCACGCAATCTATTATTTGATAACCATCTCGTTGGGGGTAGTGGGCGTTCAAGTGTACGGCACTTCGTTGTCGTCGCTGCTTGCCCGCGCCAAAGGGCAGGAAACGCCCGACCCCGCCGAGGTTTGAAGGAGGCTTGCCTTGCACTACTTCATCACCGGCGGCGCCGGTTTCATCGGCGCGAATTACACTGCCCGCCTGCTGCAACGCGGCGAGCGGGTCACGATTTACGACAACCTTTCCCGCGCCGGCGCGGCGCGCAACCTGGCCTGGCTGCGGGAACGCTTCGGTGCAGATGCCTTCCGGCTGGTGGAGGGCGATGTGCGCGACGCTGCCCTGTTGGCGGAAAGTGTGCGCGGTGTCGACGTCGTTGTGCATCTGGCGGCGCAGGTGGCTGTCACTACCTCGGTTCAGGAGCCGCGGCTGGATTTTGAAATCAACGCCTTGGGCACGTTCAACGTGCTGGAAGCCGCCCGGCTTGCGCCGCACACGCCCGTAGTGCTCTATGCTTCCACCAATAAGGTTTATGGTGGCATGGAAGACGTGGCCGTGGTGGAAGAGGAAACCCGCTACCGCTACGCCGACCTGCCCCACGGCGTGCCCGAAACCCAGCCCCTGGATTTTCACTCGCCTTACGGCTGCTCGAAGGGTGCTGGCGACCAGTATGTGCGCGATTACGCCCGCATTTACGGCGTGCCCACAGTGGTTTTCCGCCAAAGTTGCATCTATGGCACCCGCCAGTGGGGCATCGAAGACCAGGGTTGGGTGGCATGGTTTGTCATCGCCGCGGTGACGGGCAAGCCCATCACCATTTACGGCGACGGCAAGCAGGTGCGCGATGTGCTCTTTGTGGATGACCTGCTGGATGCCTACGATGCCGCGGTTGCCCGCCGCGAGGCCGTGGCCGGGGAAGTGTTCAACATCGGCGGCGGCCCGGTCAACACCATCTCGATTTGGCGGGAGTTTGCCCCGTTGCTGGAACGCCTGCTGGGGCGGAAAATTCCCGTGCGCTACGGCGACTGGCGTCCGGGCGACCAGAAGGTGTTCGTTTCCGATATCCGCAAGGCGGCGCGCGAACTGGGCTGGCAGCCCAAGGTGGGCGTGGAAGAGGGCGTTGCCCGGCTGGTGGCGTGGGTGCAGGAGCATCGGGCGTTGTTTGAGGAAGTATAGACCACGGATGACACGGTTGTACGCGGCTTTTTGGGCGCCAAGCGTGTCAAGAAGGCGAGGGAGCGGAGAAACGCAGAGGCGCAAAGGGAGCGAAAAGCGCAAAGGTTTTTTTTTTTTTTTTTTTTTTTTTTTTTTTTTTTTTTT
>JALVOR010000222.1:5428-12723 GCA_027026295.1 Anaerolineales bacterium
TCTGTGGTTTTGTCAGGTTTTTGTTTCGGGAGGCTGTCTTGAAAATTCTGGAAATGCTGACCTACTACCGCCCGCATGTGAGCGGTTTGACGATTTACGTCGAGCGCCTTTCGCAGGCACTGGTGGCGCGCGGGCATGAAGTGACAGTGTTGACCTCGCAATACGACCGTTCGTTGCCCCGCGAGGAAACCATCGGCGGGGTGCGTGTGGTGCGGGTGCCGGTGCTCTTTCGGGTGAGCAAGGGTGTGATCATGCCCACCTTGGGGCTGGAAGCCACCCGGCAGGTGCTCGCCCACGATGTGGTGCATCTGCATTTGCCCCAGTTCGATGCCGCCGGCGTGGCGGGGCGCGGACGGTTGTTCCGTCGCCCTACGGTGCTTACCTATCACTGCGATGTCAAACTGCCGCCCGGTGCGTTCAACCGCGTGGTCAACACCGTGGTGCACACCATGGACCACCTCGCGGCAATGTTCGCCCACCAGGTCGTTACCTATACCCAGGATTATGCTGACCACTCGCCCTACATCCGGCGTTACCGCCACAAACTGACCACCATTTTGCCACCGGTCACGCTGCCGCAGGCTTCCCCTGAGACGGTGGCTGCTTTTGCAGCCGCCCACAACCCCGCCAACCGCCGTCCGGTAATTGGCATGGCGGCGCGGCTGGCTGCCGAGAAGGGGGTGGAATACCTTGCGGCGGCCATGGAGCGCATTGTGGCGCGTTACCCCGATGCGTTGGTGCTCTATGCGGGGCCTTACGAGAACGTCTTGGGCGAAGAAGCCTATTACCGGCGGGTGATGCCTGCCATCCGGGAACTGGAAGCCGCCGGGCATTGGCGCTTTGTGGGGCTGCTCGACCCCGCCGGCATGGCCGCGTTTTACCCCAACTTAGACGTGCTGGTGCTGCCCAGTCTGAATTCCACCGAGAGTTTCGGCCTAGTGCAAATCGAAGCCATGATGAACGGTGTGCCAGTGGTGGCTTCCAACCTGCCCGGCGTGCGCCAGCCGGTGAAGATGACCGGCATGGGCGAAATTGCCGCCATTGGCGACGCGGCAAGCCTGGCGGAAGCCATCCTCAAGGTGCTGGATAATCCTGGTGCTTACCGCGGCGACCCGGCGGCGGTGGCGGCGCAGTTTTCTCCCCGGCGCACGGCAGAGGCGTATGAGGTGTTGTTCGCTCGCCTCCGATAAACATCTCACCAATAGACGCGGGTTGTCAGAAGCCTTTCAGGGCGCACTGCGGTGCGCCTTCTTTTTTTGCGCTCTTTGCCTCCTTGTCGTCCGCAGCCTGTTTTCCCAAGGCTGAGCGGTCACCTTTTTTGCGGAAAATAGGGGGTAACGCCACTTACTTATGCGTGTTATATGCTATAACAATAGTAACCTTTTTCGCTTTTTCTTTCCCTTATTTTTCAAGGAGGTGGGCTATGTCGGATTCCATCGACGAACGCCGTGAAGAAGAAATCCGTCAGGCAGAGCACGAGTTGTATCCGGTGCCGGAGCACGTTGCCCAAACGGCGCATGTCAGCCCCGAAGCGTATGAGAAATATCGCGCGGAGGCAACCAAAGATCCGGTCAAGTTTTGGGAAGACCGGGCGAAGGAAATGGTGGACTGGTTCGAGCCATGGGAAAAGGCGCTGGATGACAGCAACGCGCCTTTCTACAAATGGTTCGTGGGTGCCAAGACCAACATTGTTTACAACGCCCTTGACCGGCATATGAAAACCTGGCGGCGCAACAAACTGGCGCTGATCTGGGAAGGCGAGCCGGGTGACCGGCGGACGTTTTCCTATTACCGCCTGTGGCAGGAAGTCAACCGTTTCGCCAATATTCTCAAGGCGATGGGTGTGAAGAAGGGCGATCGCGTGACCATTTACATGGGGCGCGTGCCCGAACTGCCTATTGCCATGTTGGCAACGGCGAAAATCGGTGCGATTCATTCAGTGGTTTACGGTGGTTTCAGCGTGGAAGCCCTTGCCGAGCGCATTCAGGATGCCCAGAGTCAGGTGCTCATCACCGCCGACGGCGGCTGGATGCGCGGCAAAATTGTGCGTTTGAAGGACATTGCCGACGAGGCGGTGAAGCGTTCCCCGGTGGTGGAAAAAATGATCGTGGTCAAGCGCACCGGGCACGAGGTAAACATGGAAACCGGGCGCGATTTTTGGCTGCACGAGTTGCAGCAGTTGCCTATTGCCGGTTCCACGAGCGAAACCGAGGTGATGGATGCCGAAGACCCGCTGTTCATCCTCTACACCTCGGGCACCACGGGCAAACCCAAAGGCGTGCTGCACACCCACGGCGGTTATCAGGTAGGCATCGCCACCACCCTGAAATGGGCTTTTGATATCAAAGACGAAGACCGCTGGTGGTGTGCTGCCGACCCGGGTTGGATTACCGGACACTCCTATATTGTCTATGCCCCCCTCATTCTCGGAGCAACCAGTTTCATGTATGAGGGCGCACCCGATTATCCTTACCCCGACCGCTGGTGGCGGATGGTTGAGCATTACGGCATTTCCATTCTCTATACCGCCCCCACGGCCATTCGCGGCCTGATGCGCTACGGCGAAGCCTGGCCTGCCCGCCACGACCTTTCAAGCCTGCGCTTGCTGGGCACGGTGGGCGAACCCATCAACCCCGAAGCGTGGCGCTGGTATTATCGCGTCATCGGCGGGGAACGTTGCCCCATCATTGACACGTGGTGGCAGACGGAAACCGGCAATTTCATGATTACCCCCTTGCCGGTAACACCCCTCAAGCCCGGTTCGGCGACTTTCCCCTTCCCCGGCATTGTTGCCGATGTGGTGCACGACGACGCTACCCCTTGCGAACCGGGCGAGGATGGCTACCTGGTCATCAAACACCCCTGGCCTGCCATGGCGCGTACCATTTATGGCGACCCCGACCGCTACGTGCGGCAATACTGGAGCAAATTCCCCGAACAGGGGTGGTATCTCACTGGCGACTCTGCCCGCAAGGATGGAGACGGTTATTTCTGGATCATTGGCCGTATGGACGACGTCATCAAGGTTGCTGGCTACCGCCTTGGCACGGCGGAGATCGAAAGCGCGCTGGTCAGCCATGAAGCGGTGGCCGAGGCGGCGGTCATTGGTGTGCCCGATGAACTCAAGGGGAACGCCATTTATGCTTATGTCATTTTGAAAGCGGGTTATGGTGCCAAACCTGAACTGGAAGACGAACTGAAGAAGCACGTCCGCCACGAGTTGGGCCCCATTGCGGTGCCTGCGCATATCGAGGTGGTGGACAAACTGCCCAAGACCCGCAGCGGCAAGATCATGCGCCGCGTGCTGCGCGCCAAAGCCATGGGGCAAGACGTGGGCGACCTTTCCACATTGGCCGATTGACCTTTTGACGGCAATCTGCTGTGAGGCTTTTGCACCGCCTCCTCGCCCTGCGCGCGGGGAGGCGGCGATGTATAACCATCGCACCGATGCGTGTCGTGAGCACACGCGGAAGGCTTGACTTTTCGTTCTCAGCCCCGTAGAATGAAGGCAGAACAAGTCAGCAGCGCCGAGGGAGAGACCCGTACACGCGGGCACCGAAGGGGCAAGCCCGGCAGATGCCGCGGCGAATCTCTCAGGTAAAAGGACTTTGGCGCTGTTCCCCCTCTGGAGAGTCCGCTTTACCGCGGCACCGAAGGAGCAAGCGCCCTCGTTGGCGTGCATCTCTCAGGTTCCAGGACAGAGGGCGCACCTGCTCGGTGCGCCTTTTGTTTTTCTATATCCTTCCAGGAGGTTCATCATGGAATTCCCCGCCGACCTGAAATACACCAAGAACGATGAATGGATCCGCGCCGATGGCACCGTCGGCATCACCGATTACGCCCAGGACCAACTTTCCGATGTCGTTTTCGTGGAAATCGTGGTTTCCGAAGGCGACGAAGTGGCGCAGGGTGACATCATTGCCACCATCGAATCCGTCAAGGCCGCGGCCGATGTGTATGCACCGGTGGGCGGCAAGGTGGCAGCCGTCAATGCCGAACTGGATGACAGCCCCGAACTGGTCAACGAAGACCCCTACGGCAAAGCCTGGCTCATCAAACTGGAAATCGCCGACGCTGCTGAACTGGATGGCTTGATGGATGCCTCCGCGTATGAGGCGTACTGCAAAGAGCGTGAATGAACCGCGAATAGCGAATTGCGGGCTTGCTTTCTCTAATTCGCGATTCCTGATTCGCAATTCCCTGGAGGCCCTATGTTTTCCCCCCTCACGCAAGCCGACCGCAAGGCCATGCTGGAAGCCATCGGTGTAGCGCGGGTGAGTGACCTGTTTGCGGCGGTGCCGGAAGCCTACCGCTACCCGGCGCTGCGGCTGCCCCCGCCGCTGACCGAAATGGAGGTAGCCGAGGAACTGCAGGCGCTTTCCGAGGACAACGAAACCGCCCGGGATCTGGTTTCCTTCCTCGGCGCGGGCGCTTACAACCACTACATCCCCGCCGCGGTGGATGCCATCCTCAGCCGCGGCGAGTATTACACTGCCTACACGCCCTACCAGCCGGAAATCTCGCAGGGCACGCTGCAAGCCCTCTTCGAATACCAGAGCATGGTATGCGCCCTTACCGGCATGGAAGTTGCCAACGCCTCGCACTACGACGGCGCCACCGCGGTGGCCGAAGCCGCGGTGATGGCCTACCATGTCTTCCGCGGCAAGCGCCCCAAGGTGGTGCTTTCCCCCTCGCTGCACCCGCATTATCGGGAAACCACCCGCACCTACACGCAAGGCTCGCCCATCGTGTTCGCCGGCGACGACCTGCCGCCCGCCGCGCCCCCCGAAGCCCTGCTGGACGAGGTGGACGACCAGACTGCTTTGGTGATGGTGCAATACCCCGACTTCTTCGGGCGGGTTTACGATTTCACCGCTCTCGCCGAGGAAGTCCACGCCCGCGGTGCGCTCTTCGGCGTGGCGGTCAACCCGCTGGCGTTGGGGCTGCTCAAGCCGCCGGGCGAAATGGGCGCCGACATCGTGACCGGCGAAGGCCAGCCCCTCGGCATTCCGCTTTCCTTTGGCGGGCCGTATTTGGGCCTGTTTGCCACCCGCAAAAAGTATGTCCGCAAGATGGCCGGCCGCCTGGTGGGGCAAACGGTCGATAGCCGCGGCCAGCGCGCTTTCGTGCTCACCCTCAGCGCCCGCGAGCAGCACATCCGCCGCGAACGGGCGACTTCCAACATCTGCTCCAACCAGGGGCTGATGACCCTCGCGGTGGCGGTTTACCTCAGCCTGCTGGGCAAGGAAGGCCTGCGGCAGGTGGCCGAGTTGAACTACCAGAAGGCGCACTATGCCGCCCGCAAACTGGCGGCCCTGCCGGGCTACGAACTGGTCTTCCCCGAAACGCCGTTCTTCAACGAATTTGCCCTGCGCTGCCCCGGCCCTGCCGACGAAATTGCTGCCCACCTGCTGGAGCACGACGTCATCGCCGGTTTCCCCTTAGGGGAAGCCTACGGCGAGGCGTTCCGCGATGTGCTGCTGGTGGCCGTGACCGAGATGAACCCCCGGGAAGAAATTGACCTGCTGGCCGAAATGTTAGGGGAGGTGCACTGATGACGATGAAGGTGCGTGAGCCCTTGATTTCCGAACTTTCCGCGCCCGGGCGGCGCGGGGTGCGCTTCCCCGAGAGCGATGTGCCGGCTTCTCCCATGCCGAAGGAACTGCTGCGCGCCGATTTGCCCCTGCCGGAGGTTTCCGAGGTGGACGTGGTGCGCCACTACACCCGCCTTTCGCACTTCAACCACGCCGTGGACATTGATTTCTATCCCCTCGGCTCCTGCACGATGAAGTACAATCCCAAAATCAACGAGGCGCTCAGCCGCCTGCCGGGTTTTGCCAACCTGCACCCCCTGCAGCCTGCGGAAACCGTGCAGGGCGCGCTGCGGCTGATGTATGAATTGCAGGAAGCCCTGCAGGAGATCACCGGCTTCGCGGCGTGCAGTTTGCAGCCTGCCGCAGGCGCCCACGGCGAACTGACCGGGGTGCACATGATTTGGGCTTACCACTATGACCGCGGCGATACCCACCGCAACAAAATTTTGGTGCCCGATTCCGCCCACGGCACCAACCCCGCTTCCTCGGCCATGAGCGGCTTCCGGGTGGTGGAAATCCCCTCGGACGCGCGCGGCAACATTGACCTGGCCGCCCTGAAAGCGGAATGTGACGACACCGTGGCCGGGCTGATGCTCACCAACCCCAATACCCTGGGACTGTTCGAAGAGCATTTGCTGGAAGTCATCGAAACCGTGCACGCCGCGGGCGGGCTGGTTTACGGCGACGGGGCGAACCTGAACGCCCTGCTGGGCATTGCCAAGCCCGGCGAGTTGGGCTTTGATGTGATGCACCTCAACCTGCACAAGACCTTCGCCACGCCCCACGGCGGCGGCGGGCCGGGCAGCGGGCCGGTGGTGTGTGCGCCGCACCTCGCCGACTTCCTGCCGGGGCCGGTGGTGGTGGTCAAAGAGGAAGCCACCGACGACCTGCCGCCCTTCTTTGGCCTGGAAACGCCTGCCAAGAGCATTGGCCGCGTCAGGTCCTTCCACGGGCACTTTGGCGTGATGGTGAAGGCGTTTGCCTACATCCTGATGCTGGGCGCGGGTGGGCTGCGGCAGGTGGCCGAAGACGCCGTGCTCAACGCCAACTACCTGCGGGCGCGGCTGCAGGAAACCTACCACATCCCCTACAACCGCATTTGCATGCACGAATTCGTGGCCGAAGGCCGCTGGAAGGACGCCCCCGACATTCACGCACTGGATATTGCCAAGCGGCTGATGGATTTTGGCTTCCACCCGCCGACCAACTACTTCCCGCTCATCGTGCACGAAGCCTTGATGATTGAACCCACCGAAACCGAGAGCAAGGAGACTTTGGATGCCTTCACCGAGGCGATGCTGCAGATTGCCGAGGAAGCCCGCGCCAACCCCGAAGTGCTGCACAGCGCCCCCCACGCAACGCCCTTTGGCCGTGTGGACGAGGTGAAGGCGGCGAAGGAGTTGGTTTTGACGTGGGAGTAGTCAGGTAGTCGGATAGTCATATAGTCAGATAGTCGGGAGGTTGCGATGGAAAGTATGGGCCTCAGTTTGGGCTATGTGTTGGTGCAATTGCTCAACCTGACTTTTGTGTTGGGTTGGCTGGTGCTGGGCATCGCGGCCCTCTTTTCGCTCCGCAAGCGGCGGCTGCCCGCCACGGCGCAGGCCCTTTGGGCGATGTTCGTGGTGGTGGTGCCGTTCTTGGGTGCCATCGCGTATTGGATTGTGCAGCCCGCGGGCGAAAATGCCGTTGAATGAAATTAGC
>JALVOR010000223.1 GCA_027026295.1 Anaerolineales bacterium
GTGCGGGGGTGGGGGAAGCCAGCGGTGTGGGTGTCAGTGTAGGTGTGGGGGAAACCGACGGCGTCGGTGTAAGCGTTGCCGTAGGGGGGATGAAGGTGTTGGTTGCAGGGCTGAAAGGTGTGACGGTGGCCGTGGGTGCAAGGTTGGCAATCTCTATGGCAACGGGTTTGCACCCTGCTAACCCCAAAAGGGCCAGCAGGGTGAACCAGAGGGCGAACAGGCGTCGCATGGTGGCTGCGGCGTGCATAGCGTTCTCAGATGGCCTTGCGGAACACGCGATGGTTCTTGTACTCTTTCGCACCGATATTGATGAGGTCTTTCCGCATCTGGCGGGCGGTTTCGGCAACCTGCGTCAATTCGGCGTGTTCGTAGCGGTTTTCCGACATCACGGTCTGGTACATTTCTTCGTAGAGCAGCACGTTCGCACCCCGCCCATGGTATTTGGGCAGCACGCCGGCCCCGTTGAGGGAAATCCAGTTGGTGCGGGCACGCTCGATGAGCAGGTCGGCAACGCTCCATGGGTAAAGGTGGCCTTTGGCGCGCTGCATGGCTTTGGAAACATCGGGGAAGCCGAACAGGAAGCCGATGATTTCGTCGTCGCCGTGCAAGATCACCTTGATATAGCGCGGCACGGCAACCAGCACCAAAGTGTCCACAATGTACTTGACTTCCCGCTCGGTCAGCGGGTAGTATTCCCAGTTGTTGACGAAGGTGTTGTTGTAGGTCTCGCCAATTTTGTTCGCCCAGCGGCGGATTTCCCGCGTGCTCTTGAAGGTGTGCACCCGGAAGGTGCCACGTTCCTGCACCCGGCGGGCGATGCGGTGGATGCGTTCCGGCAGTTCGTAGTCGGGGGCGTGGACATAGGTGGAAACGAAATCGACTTCCTTCTCAAACCCCATGGCTTCCATGAATTTGGGGTAGTAGGGGAAGTTGTAGTTCATCATGTCCATCATCTGCCGGTGCTCAAAGCCTTCAATCTGGATGCCGTAACCGTTGAAAGCGCTGAAGCCTTTGGGGCCGACTAACGTGTCCAGGCCGCGCTTGTGTGCCCATTCTTCCACCCGGGCAAAGAGGGCTTTGGCGACTTCCAGGTCTTCGATGACGTCAAAGAAGTAAAAACTGGCAGTTTTCTTGCCGTGGTATTTGTTGTAGGGCTTGATTTCCAATGCCGAAATGCGCCCCACGACTTCGCCATCGCGCTCAGCGATGAAGAAATCGGCGTCGGAATGTTCATAGAAGGGGTGTTTTTGCTTGTTGAGGGCAAATTCGATGTCGCGCATGAAAGGGGGAACCCATTGCGGCGTGCCGCGATAGAGGTCGTAGTGGAAACGGACGAATTTACGCACGTCGGCGCGGTTGGTTGTGTCAATTTGGCGGACGGTAAGCATGATGCCAACTCCTTGAAGAGGATGAATGCTATGCTACTAAGTATACACCTTTCCGTCGTTGGGGGCATGGGGCTTCAGCAGCATTTGGGTGCTCTGCAGAGAAACCACAACATCACAGAAAACACCGAAGTGCCACGGAAAACACAGAAATAAGGCAATTCGTGAAGCGTTACTCTGCGCTTCTTTGCGTCCTTCTGTGCCTCGGTGTTACCTCTTCCTGGCAACCTGAAAATCCGTGTGCATCCGTATCATCCGCGGTTGACTTTCCCCAGGCTGAACATCTGCGCTTCTACAGCATTTGCGTGCATCTCTGATGGCTTGCGCCACTCAATTCCCGCGCGACCTGTGCTAAAATTCACCCCATGAGCATCCAAAAATTCTACACCACCACCGGCGACGATGGCTCTACCGGCTTGCTGGGTGAGGGGCGCGTGCCCAAAGACCACCCGCGCATGGAAGCCATCGGCGCCATTGACGAAGCGGGGGCGTGCTTGGGGCTTGCCCGTGCCCACGCCCAAGCCCCCCAGGCGGCGGCCTTCCTCGAAGAAGTGCAGCGTCACCTCTACCGCCTGATGGCCGAAGTGGCCGCCACGCCCGAAAACGCGGCGCAATTTCGCAGCATTGGCAGCGAGCAGGTCGCGTGGCTGGAAGCCCGCATTGCCGAAATTGGCGAGAGCGTGCCTGCGCCCAAGGCGTTCATCCTCCCCGGCGATTCGGTGGGAGGGGCGTACCTTGACCTGGCGCGCACGGTGGTGCGCCGCGCCGAGCGGCGGCTTGCGGCGCTCATCCGCAGCGGCGAGGTGGAAAACCGCGAACTCCTGCGCTACCTCAACCGCCTTTCTTCCCTCTGCTACGCGCTGGAACTGCTGGAAAACCACACCGCGGGCGTGACGACGACGAAGGCCAAAGAGGGCTGAGATGACGGGCACCCTTATCAACACGGCCACCATTCTGCTGGGCGGCACGCTGGGGCTGTTCTTCAGTGCGCGCATTCCCCAGCGGGCGCGGGAAACCGTGGTTGCCGGGCTGGGGCTGTTTACCGCGGCAATCGGTTTGCAGATGTTCTTCAAAACGGGGAACGCCATCATCGTGTTGCTCAGTCTGCTGGTGGGCGGCCTGCTCGGTGAATGGTGGCGCATCGAAGCGCGCCTGGAACGCCTCGGTGCGTGGCTGGAAACCCGCTTTGCCGGCGATGACGACGGCGGGCGGTTTGTCAAGGGCTTCCTCGCGGCCTCGCTGCTCTTTTGCGTGGGGCCGATGACCATTCTCGGCTCGATTCAGGACGGCCTGACCGGCGATTACAGCCTGCTGGCCATCAAAGCCGTGCTCGATGGCTTTGCCTCCCTGGCCTTCGCTTCCACGTTGGGCGTGGGGGTGTTGTTTTCCGTGGTGGTGGTGCTTGCCTACCAGGGCGGCATCAGCCTCGCAGCGGCGCAGTTGCAATCGGTGCTCACCCCGGCCATGATGAACGAACTCACCGCCGCGGGGGGCGTGGTGCTGCTGGGGCTGGCCATCAGCAGCCTGCTGGAAATCAAGCCCATCCGCAGCGGCAACCTGCTGCCCGCCCTGGCGATTGCGCCGCTGCTGGTGTGGCTGGTGGACAGGGCGCCCCATTGGTGGGCGTGGGCGCTGCAGGTGGTCCGGTAACCGTTTAGCCTCAACGAGAAACCGCGGATGACGCGGTCAGAAAAGTAATTTGTGAAGCGTTACTTCGTCAATTCGCAGCGTGCGCAGCAGCGCTTTGTGCTCTTTGCACCCTTGGCGCTCTTTGCGGTAACTTCTTGGCGACCTTGGCGATCTACAATCCGCGCCCATCCGTAATCGTCCGCGTTCATCCGTGGGTTTTCTCCCCCAAGCGGCAAGGAAGTGTCTGTGAACTACAACACGAAAATCGAGGCCGAAGTGGACGCCGCCGCGTGGGAAGCCTTCCTGCGCGTTCACCCCGAGGTGCATATTTTGCAAACCGCCGCCTGGGGCGAACTGAAATCCGGCTTTGGCTGGTATGCTTTTCGCCTCGTCGCTGGCGACGCGGGCGCGCAGGTGCTCTTTCGCCCCTTGCCGGGCGGTTTTACCGTGGCTTACATTCCCAGGGGGCCGGTGGGCGCGCCCGCCGCGTGGGAAGCCCTCTGGCCTGAGGTGGATGCCCTCTGCAAGCGCGAGCGGGCGGTCTTCCTGAAGGTGGAGCCCGATCTGTGGGAAGACGACCCCGCTGCAGCCCCGCCGCCCCGCTTTCGGGAAAGCCCTCATGCCATCCAGCCCCGCCGCACCCTGGTGGTTTCCCTGGAAGGCAGCGAGGACGACATTCTGGCGCGCATGAAGCAGAAAACCCGCTACAACATCCGCCTCGCGGCGCGCAAGGGCGTCACCGTGCGCCCGTGGGACGACGTGGCTGCCTTCCACCGCCTGATGACAGAAACCGGCGCGCGGGATGGCTTCGGCGTGCACGCCGCGGCGTATTACCAGAAGGCGTATGACCTTTTCCACCCCCGCGGCGAAGCCGAACTGCTGGTAGCGGAATACGAAGGCGAGCCGTTAGCGGCGCTGATGGTCTTTGCCCGCGGGTGGCGGGCGTGGTACTTCTACGGCGCTTCCACGGGCAGGCATCGCAACAAGATGCCCACCTATGCCCTGCAATGGGAAGCCATGCGCTGGGCAAAGCGCCGCGGCTGCACCGCATACGACCTGTGGGGTGTGCCCGATGCTGACGAAGCGACCTTGGAAGCCGAATTCGCTTCACGGCGCGAGGGGCTGTGGGGCGTCTATCGCTTCAAGCGCGGCTTTGGCGGCGTGCTCCGCCGCACCCCCGTGTGGGATAGAGTGTATCGTCCGGTGTTTTACAGCCTCTATCGGGCGCTGCGGTCGTAAATCGGCGGGCGCGATTCCTTGAATTGCTGAAGACCGGCTTGCCAGAGCAACGAAAGCCTTGTGAAATTTCTGAGGATGTGACCTTCTTGATGGATT
>JALVOR010000224.1 GCA_027026295.1 Anaerolineales bacterium
ATTATATCACCATTGTCAATCGGCAACCAACGCGCTGCCACGTGCCAAAAGAAAACGCCCCCGCACAAAGCGAGGGCAAAGCAGGCGGCTTCGTGGCCGCCGCGCCGTGCCCGCGAACAGGCACGGGGGTTCAACCCCACTATACAGCAACCGCAAAGTTTTGTCAACCGCCCCGCTCATACTCAGCCCGCAACAATCCTATCCGCCATGCTCTACCTGAGGCAGTAGCTACAAAAACCGAAACGCCCGCAAGGTGAAGCAGTAGCCACCCCAAAACGGCTGTGGCTACCACCCCCGGGCGTCGCCAAGTGGTAAGGCAGTAGCTTCCCAAGCTACCATTCGCGGGTTCGAGTCCCGTCGCCCGCTCAACGCGAGAACGGCTGTCACCCTTGAAGTGACAGCCGTTCTTCTTTTCGGCCAAAGCCCAATTGCGCTTGGAATGTCGTTCGCTCGTCAGAACTTTCGCGACCACTCTTTCAGCCAGCGTTCGATGACCACTTTGGTTTGGGTGTAAAATTCCACCGCGTGTTGCCCCTGGGCATGCACCGTGCCAAAGAAACTTTCGCGCCAGCCGCTGAAGGGGTAAAAAGCCATGGGCGCGGCCACGCCGATGTTGATACCCACGTTTCCCGAAAGCACCTCGTAGCGGAACTTGCGCGCGTGCCCGCCGTTGTCGGTGAAGATGCAGGCCATGTTGCCGTAGCGCATCCCGTTGATGATCTCCAGCGCCTCGTCCAGCGAATCGACCTTCATCAGTCCCAGCACCGGGCCGAAGATCTCGGTCTCGAAAATCGTGGTGCCGGGCTGGATGTTGTCCAGGACAGTGGGGCGCAGGAAATAGCCCTTTTCCCACCCCGGGATGATCGCGCCGCGGCCGTCGTAGAGCACCTTCGCGCCCTCTTCGATGCCTTTGGCGATCAGCCCTTCGATGCGCGCCTTGGCCTTGGGGGAGATGACCGGCCCCATCTGCACGCCCTCTTCCAGGCCGTAGCCCACTTTGCGGGTGCGCGCGGCTTCCACGATGCCCTCGGCAAAAATATCGTGGGCCTTGCCCACGCCGATAACCAGCGCGGTGGCCAGGCAGCGCTGCCCCGCGTTGCCAAAGGCGCTGTCGGCCAGAATGCGGAGGGTCATATCCATATCCGCGTCGGGCATGATCACGGTGGGGTTTTTGGCGCCGCCCTGAGCGAGCACGCGCTTGCCGTTTTGTGCGGCCTTTGCATAGATGTACTTCGCCACCGGCGTGGAACCGACGAAACTGACAGCCTTGACGTCGGGGTGATCCAGCAGCGCGTTGACCGTTTCGGCCGCGCCGTTGACCAAGTTGATCACGCCCTTCGGGAACCCGGCTTCCTCCACCAAATCCATCACCCGCTGCATGGTCATGGGCGTACGCTCCGAGGGCTTGACGATGACCGTGTTGCCCGTGGCGACGGCGTAGGGCAGGAACCAGAAAGGAATCATGCCGGGGAAGTTGAAGGGGCTGATGACCGCGGTCACCCCCAACGGCTGGCGGAACATGTATTCGTCGATACCGCGGGCAATGTCTTCGTTGGTGGCACCCTGCATCATGCTTGGAATACCCACCGCGACTTCCACGTTCTCGATGGCCCGCTTCATCTCGCCCTTGGATTCCTTGAAAGTCTTGCCATTTTCGTCGGTGATGATGCGGGAAAGTTCATCAATGTGTTCGTCGAGCAAAGCCTTCAAGCGGAAAAGGTACTGAATGCGGTCTTCGGCAGGGGTACGCCGCCAGGCAGGATAAGCCTGCTGGGCCGCAGTCACAGCCAAAGCCACCTCATTGGGCGGAGAAAGCGGCACGGTAGCCAGCGTCTGGGCATTGGCGGGGTTGACGACTTCCAGATATTCAGCGCCGGCCGGCGTGTGCCAGGCGCCATCAATGTAATTACGGAGGGTTTTTACACTGCTCATGAGTAAACTCCTCGTGCGGGATAAGCGCCGCCGGGAACGGCACAATTGTGAACAACGCAATTATACACTATTTTTTCTGCGTTTTTACGAGTAAACCGCTTGCAATTCTGCGAAAACCGTGCTATACTCGCTACAGACCAAAGGAGTTCGCAGCATGCCTTTAGACCATATAGACCACGCCATCATCCGTCTGTTGCAAGAAGACGGGCGCGCGCCTTATACCGAAATCGCCAAGCGGTTGCAGATTTCCGAAGGCACGGTGCGAAACCGCATCGCGCGGCTCACCGAAAATCAAAGCATCCAAATCGTGGCACTGATCGACCCCTACCAAATGGGCTTCGATGCCGCCGCGATGATTGGCGTTTCCGTCGAACCGCCGCTGATCGAGGCTGCCGCCAAACAGATCGCCCGCTTCCCCGAAGTCAGTTACCTCGTGCTGGTTTCGGGGATGTTCGATTTAGTCGTAGAAGCGTTGTGCCGTGATCGCGAACACCTGGCGAATTTTTTGAGCAAAAGCCTGCATCAGGTGCCGGGCGTCAAAAGCACGCAAACTTTTGTCATCCTGCGCACTTACAAGATGGCATACGGCGCCAGACCAAACCTGCCACAATCTTCTTCCCGGGAGGATGCATGAGCGAAACCTACGCAGTCGAACTCCGTAATGTCGTCAAGCAATTCGGGGAGGTGGTTGCCGTCAACAACGTCTCGCTGCGCATCGGTGAAGGTGAATTCTTTTCCATGTTAGGCCCCAGCGGCTGCGGGAAAACCACCACGCTGCGCATGATTGCCGGTCTGGAAATGCCCACCAGCGGCTCGGTGATGATCTACGGCGAAGAACAAGGCTACCTGCCCCCCTATCAGCGCCCGGTCAACACCGTGTTCCAGAATTATGCGCTCTTTCCTCACATGACGGTGGCGCAAAACGTCGCCTTTGGGCTGGAAATGAAGAAAGTACCCAAAGACGAAATCAGGCGGCGGGTTGCCGAAGCCCTGGAACTGGTTCAACTGACCGGCAAGGAAAAACGCCGTCCGAAACAACTTTCGGGCGGTCAGAAGCAACGCGTTGCCCTTGCCAGGGCATTAGTCAACCGCCCCAAAGTGTTGCTGCTGGATGAGCCTCTCGGCGCGCTCGATTTGAAACTGCGCAAAGCCATGCAGAGCGAACTCAAAGCACTGCAGGAACGGGTGGGCATCACTTTCGTCTACGTTACCCACGACCAGGAAGAAGCGTTGGTGATGTCGGATCGCATCGCAGTAATGAACGAAGGCAACGTGCTGCAAGTAGGCACCCCAGAAGAAATCTACGAAACCCCCACCAGCCGCTTCGTTGCCGACTTCATCGGGAAGACCAATTTCCTCAACGGCGAAGTTGTGGAAATCGGAGATGGCCTGGCAAAAGTCGTTCTCGAGAACGGTGCCGTAGTAGAAGCCAGCGTGCCGGAAGGCAAAACCTTTGTCCGGGGCGAGCGCGCCACGGTTTCCATCCGCCCTGAGCGGGTTTACATCACGCCAGCAAACGAACTACCCGACGTACGCAACGCCAAAGCATTCTCCCATTTGCCTGCCAAATTGGTGAAGTTCTTCTACGTCGGCTCTGAACGGCGTTATGTGGTGCTCGTAGGCGATACCGAAGTGGTGGTACAAGCGCAGAACGTCGACCGCAGCACCCGTCGTTGCCACACTGGCGATGAGGTCGTGCTCCACTGGGATAGCGCCCAGGCGCGGCTGCTCAAGGAGTAAGCGCAAAATGAAAAAACTACTAACGCTGCTCCGCAAGCGGCCTTCCTTCCAGGCATGGCTGCTGTTACTGCCTTCGGCTTTCTGGCTGTTTGTTTTCTTCATTGCACCGCTGTTCATCGTACTAATCTACAGTTTTCTGGAACGCGGCACCTACGGCGGTGTGCAATGGCACTTTACCCTGGAAAACTACCGGCGGACGTTCGACCCGCTGTATTTCAAAACCTTCGGACGGTCGTTTTACATTGCCATCGTCACCACCATCGCCACCTTGCTCATTGGCTATCCACTGGCATATTACATCGCCAGCCGCCCGGCAAAGCGCCGCGGCACCCTGGTGCTGGCATTGATGATCCCTTTCTGGACAAACTTCCTCGTCCGCACCTACGCATGGCTGACCCTGCTGCGCACCCATACTGGCCTCATCAATGTCACCCTGATGTCGCTGGGGTGGATTCAGAAGCCCCTGCCCCTTTTCGGAAACGACTTTGCCATCATCGTTGGTCTGGTATATGGCTGGCTGCCTGACATGGTCTTGCCAATCTATGCCGCCCTCGACCGCCTCGACCACAGCCTGCTGGAAGCCGCCTCCGACCTCTATGCGTCGGGCCCCAATGTTTTTCGGCGCATCGTATGGCCGCTTTCCCTGCCCGGCGTGGTCGCCGGTTCCATGCTGGTCTTCATCCCCTCGCTGGGGGCATTCGTGACACCCGCAATCCTGGGCGGCGGCAAAACCCTGATGATTGGCAACATCATCAGCAACCAATTCCTTGCCGCCCACGACTGGCCTTTCGGCTCGGCGCTCTCCTTCGTCATGATGGCGGTGATGCTGGCTGCAACGCTGATCTACTTCCGGGCAACTTCCGATGAAGAGCGGAGGCAACTATGAGCGAGCAAGCGTTATCGCGGGCGCTTTCCCGCCGCAGCCGCATGGCGCACCTCAAAAAACAACTCGGCGAAGGGCTGTTTCATCTCTATGGCCTGACGGGATACCTTTTCCTGTATTTGCCCATCATCATTCTGGTTATCTTCTCTTTCAACGACTCGCGCTCCACGGCGCAGTGGGCAGGCTTCACAACCCACTGGTATGCGGATATGATGAACGACCACCAGATTATCCTTTCGCTGTGGAACAGCCTCTTCGTGGCCATCGTTTCCACGCTGGTTTCACTGGTTATCGGCACCCTGGCTGCGCTGGCAATGGAACGCTACCGCTTTTGGGGCAAACTGATGATGGACGCGGTGTTGTACCTTCCCATCATCATCCCCGATATTGCAATGGCAATCATGCTACTGATCTTCTTCGATGTCAGTGGCATCGGCTTCCAGCCCTGGAAGGCCAATTTCTTCGGCGTCCACCTTGCAGTACCCTACTCCGTCATCATCGGCCATGTGGCGTTCAACATTTCCTTCGTGGCCGTGGTGGTGCGCGCGCGGCTGGCGCAGATGGACCAAGTGCTCGAAGAAGCCGCCCAGGACCTCTACGCCGACCCCTGGCGCACTTTCTGGCGGGTAACTTTCCCCATGTTACTACCAGGCATCATGGGCGGCGCACTGCTGGCATTCACGCTCTCGATGGACGATTTCGTGATTACATTCTTCACCAGCGGTGCCGGCTTCAATACCCTGCCTGTGCGCGTGTTCAGCATGATCAAGAAAGGCGTCACACCAAAGATCAACGCCGTTTCCAGCCTGATGTTGCTGTTCTCGCTGGTGCTGGTCGCAATTTCCCTCATTATCGGCAAAGGAGGTGATGAGAACTCATCGGCAAACACCATGTTCTAAATCACCTTCAAGCAAGCCCCCCACCCCATATCCCCCACTCTTGATCAAGGAGGAGTACACCCCATGAAACGCTATACGCTCTTGCTGCTCTCGGTTCTGCTCGTGCTTGGCCTGTTGCTCAGCGCGTGCGCAAAAGCCACCCCCACCGCGGCCCCTCAACCCGAAAAGACTGAGCAGCCGCAAGCCACCGAAGCCCCGGCTACCGAGGTGCAACCCGCCAAAGAAATCGTCTTCTACAACTGGTCGGAATACATCGACCCCGAAATTTATACTCTCTTCGAAAAGGAAACCGGCATCAAGGTCGTGGAAGATAACTTCTCCAGCAACGAGGAACTGCTGGCGAAATTGCAGGGCGGCGCAACAGGCTATGCCCTCATCGTACCTTCGGACTACACCGTCAAAATCATGATCGACCAAAACATGCTGGCGCCCCTCGACCAGGACAAAATCCCCAACCTGAAAAACCTGGCAGAGCGCTTCCGCAATCTTTATTACGACCCAGGCAACAAATACTGCATACCCTACCAGTGGGGCACCACGGGCATCGGCTACCTCGATGGGCAGGTCGACAAGCCCGAATCTTGGTCGGTGCTCTTCGATCCCGACCCCAACGCACCTTACTATGGCCGCATGACCATGCTCGACGATGCCCGCGAAGCCTTTGCAGCGGCGTTGATTTACCTGGGCTATGACGCCAACACCACCGACGAAAAGCAACTGGAAGAAGCCAAACAGGCGCTCATCCGCGCCAAAGCCGCACTCTCCGGTTACGACAGCGACACCTACGAAGACCTGCTGGCTTCCGGCGAAAACCTGATGGCCCACGGCTGGAACGGCGACTTCCTGCAAGCGCAAGAGGAGAACGAGAACATTGCTTACACCATTCCCAAAGAAGGCGGCGTGATCTGGGTGGACAACGTGTGCATCCCGGCCACGGTGACGCCCGAGCAGAAACTGGCTGCCGAGATGTTCCTCGATTTCATCCTCCGCCCCGACATCGGTGCCATGATCTCCGAATTCAACTACTACGCCACCCCCAACAAGGCGGCAGAAGCCAATCTGGATGCAGACTTCCTCAACGATCCTGCCGTCTATCCGCCGCAAAAAGTGCTGGACCGGCTGCAATTCATCAAGCCGGTCGGCGACGCCGAAGCGAACTACCAACGCATGTGGGACGAGGTCAAAGCCGCGCCTTAGTCCTGAAGTGCTCACCTGCTCTCTGGCGGGCAGCCGCGGGCTGCCTTCCAGAGGGCTTTTTTGTGCCTCGTGACAGCCTCCGAAGCCGTAAAATCGCTCACAAACGCCATTTTCGAGGCTTTCCCCATGAAAATCGTCCCTTTCTGGCCCCAAGATTATCCCCAGCCTCACGACCTGCCGGTCAGCGAAACACCGCCTCAGGCGGTCGACGTGGCCGTGGTAGGCGGCGGCTATACCGGCCTGAGCGCAGCCCGCACCTTAGCCAAGCACGGCGCGTCGGTGGTCGTGCTGGAACAGCGCACCATCGGCTGGGGCGCCAGTTCCCGCAACGGCGGTATTACCGGCTGTGGATTGAAACAGGGGATGCCCGCCATTTTCAGGCGCTATGGCGAGGCGCTGGCGCGGCAGTTTTGGCAGGCTTCTCTGGACGCGCTGGAACTGATCAAGGAACTGGTGGCCGAAGGCGTGGCTTGCGACTGGCACCAGGACGGCGACTTAGAGGTTGCCTACAAACCTTCGCACGTCGAGGCGTTGCAGGCGCGGGTGGCCTGGCAACGCAAAATGCTGAACCACGAACTGGTGTTCGTGCCGCGCGAGGCGCTGCGCGACGAAATCGGCAGCGATGTGTATTACGCAGGAGTGATCGACCCCCACGGCGCGGGGCTGCACCCGGCCAAACTGGTGTTTGGCCTGGCGGCTTTGGCCGCCCGCCATGGCGCGCAACTGTGCGAAAATACCGCGGTGCAACGCATCCGCCGCACCGGGCAGGGCTACGAACTGCTCACCAGCAAGGGCGCGGTGCGCGCCAACCAGGTGGTGGTGTCCACCAACGGTTACACCGAGGGGCTGGAGCCTTCTTTGCGCCGCCTGCTCATCCCCGTGGGAAGTTACAGCATCGTGACCGAGCCGTTGCCCGCCGACTTGCAGCGCCAAATCAGCCCCCGCGGGCGAGTGTTCTGGGATTCCAAGTGGTTCCTCAACTATTTCCGCCTCACGCCCGACGGCCGCCTGTTGTGGGGCGGGCGCAACGATTTGAGCACCAACCTGGATTTGCAGAAAAGCGCCCGCATTTTGCACCGCCAGATGCTGCGCGCCTTCCCCCAACTGGCCGACTACAAAATCACCCACACCTGGACCGGACAACTGGGCATCCCTCTGGATTTGATGCCCAAAGTGGGGCGGCTGGAGGATGGCGTGTACTACGCGGCGGGTTTCGGCGGCCACGGCCTGCACATGGCGCTCTACACCGGCCGCGAGGTCGCCCGCTGGCTGCTGGGACAGATTCGGCAGACACCCTTTGCCGAAATTCCCCAGAAGCGGTACTTCTTCTACCGCCGCAAGCCGTGGTTCATGCCCCTGGTCGCGGCATATTATCGCGCCCGAGATTACCTCTCTTAGTCCCCCGCTTTCCCTTTTTCCATCCTATCCCCTCACGGAGTCTACCCATGAGTATGCAAGGCCCTCAAACCAAAGCCCTCTTCGAGAAAGCCCGCCAATACATCCCCTACGGTGTGAATTCTAACTTCCGCTACTGGGGCGACGACGACACGCTGGTCATCCAGCGCGGTCAGGGCGCCTACATCTGGGATGCCGACGGCAAGCGTTACATCGACTACCGCCTGGCCTTTGGCCCGATCATCCTTGGCCACGCGCACCCTAAGGTCAACCAGGCTGTGGCCGAAGCCATCCAGAACGGCACCCTGTTTGCCTGGACTACGCCTTACGAAATCAGCCTGGCCGAGCGCATCGTGCGCCTGACTGGCGTGGACAAGGTGCGCCTGACCAACACTGGTTCGGAAGCCACCATGCACGCGCTGCGCATTGCCCGCGCCTACACCAACCGCGAGAAGTTCATCAAGTTCGAAGGCCAGTACCACGGTCAGGTGGACTATTTCATGTTCAGCACGGCCTCGACGCCGGCGCGGGCCTTAGGTTCCCGCCGCAGCCCGATTTCCTCGCCGACCACCTCGGGCATCCCGCGCGACATCCACAAATACGTCATCAACCTGCCCTTCAACGACTTCGAGGCCGTGGAGCGCACGGTGAAAGACCAATGGGGCGACATCGCGGCCATCATCGTGGAGCCACTGCTGGGCAACGCGGCGGGCATTTTGCCGGAACCCGACTTCCTGGAGCACCTGCGCAAGTTGTGCGACGAATACGGCATCGTGCTGATTTTCGACGAGGTGAAGACCGGCTTCCGCATCGCCAACGGCGGCGCGCAGGAATACTTCGGCGTCCGAGCCGACCTGGTGACTTACGCCAAGGCCATGGGCAACGGCTTCCCCATCGCGGCCATCGGCGGCAAGGAAGAGGTGATGATGACCGTGCAGCCCGGCGCCACGGCCCACGGCGGCACGTATTCGGGCAACGTGGCCGGCGCGGCGGCTGCCGATGCTGTGCTCGCCATTTTGGAAACCGAGCCGGTGATCGAAACCATCTGGCAGCGCGGCGAAGCCCTGATGAAGGGCATCGACGGGATTTTGCGCGACGCAGGCATCCCCCACGTGGTCACCGGCCTGCCGCCCATTTTCAGCATCATGTTGGGCAGCGACGAAGCCCCCAAGGATTTCCGCGGCTACCTGCAGACCGACGGCGAACTCTACGAAGCCATTGCCATGGAACTGATTGCCCGCGGGGTGATGCCCGATTCCGATGGCCGCGAACCGTGGTTCCTGTGCGCCGCGCTGAGCGAAGACGACGTGGCAGAGACCCTCAACGTCTTCAGCGACGCGGTGAAAGCGGTCAAAAAGGCGTAACGCGAAAGTAGGGGCGAGGCGGCACCTCGCCCCAGCAACATTGCAAGGAGGTCAGTATGCCCTACGGCTATCACGGCAAGATTTTGCACGTCTACCTCGACCAAGGCCGCCTGGAGGTGGAAACCCCGCCTGAGTCGTTCTACCGCACCTACGTGGGCGGCAGCGCGGTGGGCGCGTATTACCTGCTCAAACACACCCCGCCCCATGCCGACCCCCTGGGGCCGGAAAACACCCTCACCGTGGCCGTCAGCGTGCTCACCGGCGCTTCGTTGGGCGGGCTGAGCCGAGTGACCCTGACGGCCAAATCGCCCCTCACCGGCGCGATCGGCGATTCCGAGTCGGGCGGCTTCTTCCCCGCGGAGATGAAATGGGCCGGCTTCGACGCTTTTGTGTTCCACGGCCAGGCCCCCGAGCCGGTGTATTTGTGGGTGCACGATGGTGAGGCCGAACTGCGCCCGGCTTCCCACCTGTGGGGCAAGACCACCGGCGAGGTGGAAGACCTGCTCAAGGCGGAACTGGGCGACCCGAAGGTGCACATCATGCAGCCCGGCATCGCGGGCGAAAACAGCGTGCGCATGGCCGCGATGATGACCATGGCCAACCGCGCCAACGGGCGCACCGGCATGGGCGCGGTGATGGCCAGCAAGCGCCTCAAGGCCATCGTGGTGCGCGGCAAGGCGCGCCCCAAGGTCGCTGACAAGAAGAAATTGGCCGAACTGGCCCGCTGGGGCGGCAAGGCTTTCCCCGAATCGGACGTCTATGGCATGGGGCTGTACGGCACCGCGGAGATTGTGCGTTCCCAAAGCAAGAAAGGCGGCCTGCCCACCCGCAACTGGGCCAGCGGCACGTTCGAGGGCGCGGAGGCCATCGACGGCAAGACCATGGCCGAGAGCATCCTCAAGGAACGCGATACCTGCTACGCCTGCCCCATCCGCTGCAAGCGGGTGGTCGAAGTGACCGAGGGCAAATACAGGGTCGACCCACGCTACGGCGGTCCTGAATATGAGAGCCTGGCCACCTTGGGCGCTTACTGCGGCATCGATGACCTCAACGCGGTGGCCTATGCCAACCAGTTGTGCGCCATGTACGGCCTGGATACCATTTCCACCGGCGCGACCGTGGCCTGGGCGATGGACGCCTTCGAGCACGGCTACCTGACCACCGCGGACACCGACGGCGTGGAACTGCGCTTTGGCAACGCGGACGCGCTCATCACCATGATCGAGAAAATCGCCCGCCGCGAGGGCTTTGGCGACATCCTCGCCGAGGGCTCGGCGCGCGCCGCGGAGAAAATCGGGCGCGGCCAGGAACTGGTGGTCACGGCCAAGAAGCAGGAACTCCCCGCGCACATGCCGCAGGTCAAGCGCTCGTTGGGGCTGATTTACGCGGTCAACCCCTTCGGTGCCGACCACCAGTCCAGCGAGCACGACCCTTCCTACAACTGGTATCCTGAACGCATGGCGCAACTCGGCCTGACCAACCCCCAGCCCAACGACGTGCTCAACGAAGAGAAGGTGCGCTTCGCCCTGGTCACCGAGTGGCTGTATTCCGCCATGGATACGTTCAACGTCTGCCAGTTCGTCTTTGGCCCCTCGTGGCATCTCTACGACGTCAGCCAGTTAGTGGAAGCCGTCAATGCCATCACCGGCTGGGAGATGGACATCCCCGCGCTGTTGAAGGTGGGGGAGCGGCGGCTGAACCTGCTGCGCGCCTTCAACGCCCGCGAGGGCTTCACCCGGGAAGACGACAAACTGCCGAAAAAACTCTTCCAGCCCCTCAAGGGCGGCAAGACCGATGGCGTGGCGCTGACCCCCGAAGAAATCGAACAGGCCAAAGACCTGTATTACCAGATGGCCGGCTGGGACGAAAACGGCATCCCCAAGCCCGAAACCTTAGCCAAACTCGGCCTGGATTGGATTGACCTCGGCTAACCGCAGAGACGCAGCGACGCAGAAGCGCGCAGAGGAAGCGCGCGAGTTGCGGATGACGGGTTGCGATTTATGATTTGCGATTTATGATTTGCGGTTTGCGGGTTCAATCGGTGCCGTTCTGTGTAATCTACGTCATCTGCGGTTTCTAAAAAATCTTCTCCTCTGGAGGCTTTCCCCATGCGAATTGTCGTTTTGGGCGGTGCGGGCAAGATGGGTTCCATTGCCGTCAGCGCCCTGAGCAAAGAAGACCGGGTGGACGAAATCGTGATCGCCGATTTCAACACCCAGGCCGCGCGAGAGGTCGCCGATTACATCGGCAGCCCGAAAATCAGCGTGCAATACGCGGACGTCAACGACCATGAAGGGCTGGTGGGGGTGCTGCAAGGCGCCGACGCCTGCCTGAATGCCACGGTGTATTACACCAACCTGCAGGTGATGGAAGCCTGCCTGGAAGCCGGGGTGCACTACACCGACCTGGGCGGCCTGTTCCACACCACCCTGAAGCAACTGGAACTCAGCGACCGCTTCGCCGAGCGGGGCCTGAGTGCGGTGCTGGGGATGGGTTCCGCCCCCGGCATCCCCAACATCCAGGCGCGCTACGCGGCCGACCGGCTGGATACCATGGAATACATCCACATCTACGACGGCATCAAGCCCCCGCCGCCGGACGACCTGCGTTTCACCTACGCAGTACCCACGATTTTGGACGAAATGAACCTGCCGCCAATGGTCTATCGCGATGGCGAGTTCGTGGCCGTGGAGCCGCTGACCGGCTTCGAGGACTACCAGTTTGCCGAGCCCCTGGGCATCCTGCCCATGCACTATTCCCTGCACTCCGAGGTGGCGACGCTGCCGCGCACGTTCGAAGACAAAGGCGTGCGGGAATGCTTCTTCAAGATCAACTACTGGGGCATGGCCAAGGAAACCGTCGAGAAGGTGCGGGTGCTGGGTGAATTTGGCTTCAACAGCACCGAGCCGGTGGACGTCAAAGGCACGCAGGTGGTGCCGCGCGAGGTGTTGGTAGCCATGATGAAGAAATTCGTGCCCTCGGTGCTGGAATTCCTGGCCCCGCCGAAGAACCAGCCTCCCAACTGGGTGAAAGAAATCGTCACCGAGGTCAAAGGCACCAGGGACGGCAAAGAGGTGATTTACCGCCTGGGCACGCTGACGGTGAAAGGCGCGCTGCCCACCGGCACTGCG
>JALVOR010000225.1 GCA_027026295.1 Anaerolineales bacterium
TCGTCCGGCTCCATCTCGTCCAGCACATCCGCCAGCCGCTCTACGGGAATTTCCTCTGCCGCTTCCGCCGCCTCCTCATCGTCGAGTTCTTCCAGCAGGTCGGCAACGGTGGCAATGTCGAGGTGAGCAAGCAAAACGCGCTGATCTTCGGTGTCCAGATCATCAAAGAGTTCCGCGCGGTCAGCGGGGTGCAGCATCAGGAAAATCGTAATTGCATCGGCGACGTTCCCCTGACGCAGCGCCCGCTCGATGCGCTCACGCTGGAATTTCAAATCGGCTGTCGTGGCAATGGTCATGGCAAAACCTCAATTCTGAGTCTCTCTTCAGCCTCAGCAAGGAAAAACCGCAGTTTTCGCAGGTTGAAAACCACAGAAGGCACAGAAACGCCACAGAAAACACAAAACCGGAACGCTGGCTGCAGTTTTAGCATTCCGCGCGCCTCCGTGGCAATCCGTGTCATCCGTGGTCTATCTCCTCGCGGCTGAAGCGTTACGCTCAGTACACAAACTCGCGTATGTCGTAGCGGCTAATCAGCGGCCTGTTCTTCTTCTCAAAGCGCAGGGCGGCGCGGATGGCGTTTTCCTGCGCCACGCATTCCTCGTGGGTCAGCGGGCGGACGTTCGCCGCCACCGCATCGCGGGCATAGGGCATGTCTTCCGTGATAACCAGTTCGGAAAAATAAATGATGTCACCGCGCCCCAAAGGCATGGCGTTGATCAGGTCAATGGTATCGCGCACGTGGGCATCAGCGTAATAATGCCCGCCCGCGCCAACGAGCACAATCACGCCCACGGAAACGCCGCCTGCCTTCATGGCCTTGACGGTGTGGAGCACGTCTTCCGGCTCGCCGGGTTTGTGCATGAAGTGCAGCAGCGGGGCATGGCCGCTTTCCATGCCAATGTATACCCGCCTCAGCCCCAAGGCCGCCAGTTGGGCGTAATCTTCGGCGGCCTTCTTCTCGCCGCTGAAGCCATCGAGGAAGGCGTAAACGCCGCCCCACGCCCCGCGGTGGGTTTCCAGATGGTTTGCCGCGCGGTCGTTTCGCCGCCCAATGCTGCCCCACGCCGCGGGGAAGACCTCGTTGGCAATTTCCATCAGCGGCACCAGCCGCCGCATGGGCACGACCAGGGCGTTGGCGTCGCCCAGAAAGACGCCCTGCCGCAGGTAAATGCCCTCGCCGATGAAATCCTTGACCGCCTCGGCGTGCTGGCGGAATTCGTCGGGCGGCTTGATGCGAAACGGGCGGTCGCGGTAGAACGTGCAGAAGGTGCAGGAGTTGAACGAGCACCCCAACGTGGCCTGCAGCACAATGGCGCTGTACTGGTCGGGGGGCAAAATGCCAATGGGCAGGTAAATGGTGCGGTAGCGGGCGGCGTCGGCGCGGGAAGCCGCCTCATCCCAGGCAATCGCCCGTTGGAAGAGCAAATGTCCCAGGTCGTCCAGTTCACCGTTGCCCTGGAACGCGCCCGCCTGGATGTCGGCATACACCGCGGCGACCATTTCGCGCGCCCGGGCTTCCACCGCGAGGGCTTCCTCTTGCGAAAGCCACCGCCGCTGGCGGGGCAAATCTTTGGGGCGCCATTTCGCCAACATGCGCCCATCCAGCGCCCGCCGATAGACCGTGCCCTCGGTGATAAAGGTGCGCGGCCTGCCGCCGCCTTCGTACACCGCGGTGAAGAGGCGCCCCTTCCATGTGGCGCTCACCGTCAGGCTGCGTTCCTGCGGGCGCACGCTGATTTTGATTTCGTGGTTTCGCCAGGTTCCCAAGATAAGCATAGTTCTATTGTACCCGCAAAGTGATGGTAGAATGGCCTCTATGTTGGTCAAAGCAGATTTTCATGTGCACACCTGCGCCTCGCCCGACAGCCTCGCCCGTCCGGAAGCCGTGATTGCCGCGGCCCGGCGGCGCGGGCTGGACAAAATCGTGATTACCGACCACAACGCCATTGCGGGCGCGCTGGAAGCCTACCATCTCGCCCCCGAAATGGTCATCGTGGGCGAAGAAATCATGACCACCGAAGGGGAATTGCTGGCAGCCTTCCTCCATGAGGTCATTCCGCCCCACCTGACGCCGGAAGAAACCATCGCCCGGGTGCGGGCGCAGGGTGGCTTCGTAAGCGTGGCGCACCCCTACGATTGGCGGCGCAAGGGGCACTGGCAACCCGCCGCACTGGAACGCATTGCCCCCTTAGTGGACGCCATCGAAGGCTTCAACGCGCGCTGCTTTTCGGCAAGCGCCAACCGGCAGGCCGCCGAGTTTGCCGCCGTTCGCGGGCTTCCCGTAACCGCCGGTTCTGACGCCCACGCCCCCGCGGAAATCGGCGGCGGTGCGATGGTGTTGCCGCCCTTCACCAACGCCGCCGAACTCAAGGAAGCCCTGCACCGCGGCGAAATCCGCGGCAAAACCGCCCCCGTGTGGGTGGTACTGGCTTCTCGCTATGCGAAGTGGCGGAAGAAATGGGGAAATCCGCTGAAGGGAACAGACCACAGATGACGCGGGGGACACGGCTGGACACGGATTTCTGAACACCAAGACGATACTAAAGACGCAAAGACGCTAAACCCCACATCCAACTCACTTTTCGTTTTGCTTTCTGTGTTCTCTGTGGCACCTCTGTGCATTCTGTGTTTTCTTTCAGCGCGCAACTGCCCTCTTGTCTCTTCAAAAGGTCAGAGGGCATTGTCTTCGCGAGCCGTTACGCGGGCGCGCAGGCTGCCTTCGGCCAACTGCACCCGCACGGTTTCGCCCGCGGCCACATCGGCGGCACGGCGCACCACTTCTCCCCGCTCATTCGTTACCAGCGCATAGCCGCGACGCAGCACGGCCAAGGGGTTGAGGGCTTCCAGGCGGTCTTCCAGCCCCCGCAGGCGCGCCGCCTGCAACGCCAGCCGGTGACGCAGGGCGTCGGTGGCGCGGCGTTCCAGTTCGTCCAACTGCTGCATTTGCGAAAACACCCGCTGCAACGGTACGCGGCGGGCAAGGCGGCCTTCCAGGCGCAGCAAATCGGCGCGCCGGGCGGTGAGGGAAGCCAGCATGGCGCGGTTGAGGCGGGTTTCCAGCCCCGCGAGCACGCGACGCAATTCGTCCTGATGGGGCACGGCCTGCTCTGCCGCGCCCGTGGGGGTGGGGGCGCGTAAATCGGCGGCAAAATCCGTGAGCGTAAAGTCGGTTTCGTGCCCCACGCCGCTAATCACCGGCGTTGGGGAAGCCGCCACCGCCCGCACCACGGCCTCGTCGTTGAACGCCCAGAGGTCTTCCAGCGAGCCGCCGCCGCGCGCCACGATGATGACATCGGGGTGGACACGCTCGTTGAGGGCTTGCAGGGCGGCCACGATGGCCGCGGGGGCTTCCTGCCCCTGCACCAGCGCGGGAGCAAGCACCACCTCGGCCAGGGGGTAGCGGCGGCGCAGGGTCTGGAGCATATCGCGCAGGGCGGCGCCGGTGGCCGAAGTCACCACACCAATCCGCCGGGGGAAGCGGGGCAAGGGGCGCTTGCGGGCGTCGTCGAACAGCCCTTCGGCTTCCAGTTTGGCTTTCAGGCGCTCGAATTCGCGGTGCAAGTCGCCCGCGCCCGCGGCGTTGAAGCGGTCAACGTAAAACTGGTAGCGCCCGCCGGCGGCGTAAATGTCAATGTAACCGTGGGCTTCCACCGCGTCGCCGTCGCGGGGTAAAAAGCGGCGCTGCTGGCGCAACACCTGCGGCTTCCACATCACGCAGGGCAGTTGGGCGTCGCCGTCTTTGAGGGTGAAATAGGCGTGCCCCGACGAGGCAACCTTGAAGTTGGAAACCTCGCCCTGCACCCACAGTTCGCGCAGGTTGTCGTCGCTGGTGACAAGGTCGCGGATATAGCGGGTCAGGTCACTGACCGACCACACGGCGGGGCGGAAGAAATCTTCGAACAGCATGGCACAATGATAACAGAAAACCGCCTGCGCGGGGCAGGCGGTTGGAACCACAGATTACACAGATTTGCACAGAAAACACAGACGCTGCAGAAGGCTGCCTTTCTGTGCTTTCGGCGAATTTCTGTGCCTTCTGTGGTTTTCGCTTTATTTATCCACCAGCGGGTTGGGCACGCCTTTGGGGTTTTCGCGATAATCGTAAAAGCCAATGCCAGATTTGCGCCCCAGGTAGCCCGCGTCCACCATCTTGCGCAGCAAATAGGCCGGGCGGTATTTGTCATCGCCGAGGTCGCGCTGGAGCACTTCCATCACGAAAAGCACCACATCCACGCCAATCAGGTCGGCGAGGTAAAGCGGCCCCATGGGGTGGTTCATGCCGAGTTTCATCACCGTGT
>JALVOR010000226.1 GCA_027026295.1 Anaerolineales bacterium
AACGGCAGCGCCCCTTCACCGGCGGGCGCGTAAGAAGGGGAATAGTGCAAACGCAAATTTTCGGTGTTGCCGGTCAATTCCCAGTGAATCGAGCGGGCGTTCTTTTCCAGTATCTCTAACGCCTCGGCGCGCCACTTCATCAGCCTTGCTCCGGTATTCGACAGGCGCTCGTCCCAGTAATCCAGTTGGGTTACTTCGCCGCCTTGTTCGTTGAGCAGTTTGAGCAACGCATTTCGGCGAGCAAGGGTCTGGTTATATTCACTCAAATGGCGGGCGTAATTGGGTTTTACCTGTGCAAGAGCCATATCCAGATACCGGCGGCGGGTTTCCGGCGAGCCGGTAACCACTTCGGTCATCTGGGGCAAAAACAGCACCGCGTTGAATGCGCCCATCGCCTCGGAAAGTTTCTTCTTTACATCATCCAGCAGCACCTCGCGCCGCAGACGTTCGCCGTTGCCATTGGATTCCAGAATGAGACGCACTTCTATTTTGTGGTTGCGATGTTCGCCTTCCCGCTGGAATTCGGCCACAATGCGCCCCACAACTTGGTGACGGTATCCCCACCGCTGGGCATTAAAATTGACGATTTCCCGATCGTAGCGTGTATGGAAAGAGGCAAATGTCGCCAGGTAATAAACTGCCTCCAACAGGCTGGTTTTGCCTTGCGCGTTTTGGCCCACCAACAATACTGTGCCCGCCGGAATATCCTCTTCCAGACGGACGTAGTTACGAAAGTTTTGCAAGGAAAGCCGAAGAAGTCGCATGGTTTAAGCAAAGGCTGCCACGGGGATTCCATGGCAGCGCAAGGGAAATTTCGTAGCCATTGAAGAGGACTTCACACCCTATCCATTTCGGCAGCCATTTCAGGCGAAACGCGCTCAACGCTCACGGCACGGTCGGTAAACAGCACGCCGTTGAGATGGTCGATCTCGTGCTGGAAAATGCGGGCGACCCAGCCACTCAGATCGAGTGTCAAAGGCTTGCCGTGCCGGTTGAAACCCTTAACCCTTATTGTCTGGGCTCGTTCCACCTCGCCGATAATGCCAGGGACGGAAAGACACCCTTCCACGCCCATTTCGGTTTCTTTGGAAAACGACACTATTCTAGGGTTCACGACGGTATATAACTGGTGCGGGATGCCCGCTTCCGGGTCTTCATATTCCACGACAATGACTTGCCGAGAAACATTCACCTGTGGCGCCGCCAGCCCTACACCCGGCGCGTCACGCATGGTGTCAATCATGTCATCAATCAGTTTTTGCAACGTCGGCCCAAAATCTTTCACCCGTGCAGCCTTTTGGCGCAAAACCGGGTGCGGCACAACGACAATCTTACGCACAGCCATGAGTCAACCTCCGGATTCGACTCAATTGATGTTTCAATCGATGTCGAATTGCCCCCAAATTATACCGCACTTTACCCCCGATTCTTCTCGTCAACCCTCAGGCCGTTCACCGCCTTCATTTTCTTTTGAAACCTCATGGTAAATCTTCAGCAGGTTCAACACGCGCTCGCCTTCCTTGCGTTCCTCAGCCTCCTGTTTGGCACGACGGCGCTGTTCTACCCGTCGGAAGATTTCCTGTTGCACCATATCAGGGCGGGCAACACCCTCCCAAACCATGGTGGTTGTGCCAACGTGAATTTGCACCTCGCCAAAGTTGAGCAGCCAGCCCCAGAAACCCAGTCGCTGATAGGTCATGTTCTCGATGCTTTCCAGGGGAGAAGCCTGTTTGTCTTCCGTACCAAAGGGCTTACGGTAAACGTCGACGATGTATTCCGGCGTCAACTGGTACACGTCATTCCGCCAGTCCACCACCTGCCATCCCAACCCCGCCCACGCGGGAAGCCAAAGTAACACCCCCACTCCCAAAGCCAGCAGCGGTGTGAGCCCGGTTTGCAAATGCGAAACAATGAAGCCCCAGCCTACCGGCCAAAGCAGCCACCACAGTATCCATCCGCAACTCGAAGTAAGCAACAAAAACCAGTGCTTGCGGTAAGTGACGATACCGCCTGACTCGGAGCGTTGCTGGAAGAAAGTAACGATTTTGTCCAAAAAACGCTCCAAAGCGCTTTGTCTCTGCGGGGCGGTCATTTCTGTTTTCGCAACGTCTTCAGAGGATGGTGTAAGCCCAATACGCATGCGCACCAACTGCCGAATCTGCTCCTGAGTTTGCTGTTGCACTCGCGAACGTCGCCGTTGCCAGTATTCCTCAATCAAAGAAACCACAACTTGCGGCGACGAAACCTCGTTGATGACCACTTTTCCCCCATAGGTGCGCGCCTCGACATCGCCATAATTCAGCAACCGTCCCCAGTAATCTGTGCGCACATTGAACGAAAGGATGGTCTCCAAGGCTGCCTCATTGCGGCTTTCGTAGAGAAACAGCACTTTGTCTATCCACGCTACCCGGCGGTTGGTCACAACACAGTAATCATTACGCCAGTCAATGTATTCCCACACAAAGAGCAAACCGCCCGCCGCAGCAAGTGCAGCGCCCAGGGTAACAAACGTGGTAAATTCCTGCAAACCGCCCCACATCATCAGCAACGAAGCCACCATCAAGATAAGCATGGCGCCCCAAATGCGCGGCAACAAAGCCACGAGCGGGCGTCCCACATAGAGGTGAACTATCTCATCCTCGGGAAGCCATTTTGGCCTGTGGCGGTAAAGCCAGCGTCGGCTGTCGCGCACCAGTTGCAAGGCCTCGGTCATGGAGCGATGTTCTGCCAGCGCCGCCCGGGCAGCATCCATCGGCCAGCAATAGATTTCGCCTTCGGTTTGTCCGCGGGCAATGTAGACGTGCGTGGGGTAACTGTCTTCAGAGAGTACACATTCTTCGCCGTAATAATCGCGGCTTTCGAGAATTCCCATGCGCGCTGTTTGCGGCTCTTCACCTTCTTCAAATTCGTCAATGACACGCAACAAGGCCACTTTGCCGCTACGAACCAGACACAACCCTTGGCAATCCGCGCGAGCGGGCGTCAGCACCTCGCCAGGGGCAAATTTGTGGCTTTCCATACTTTCAAGAAAACCAGCCAGGATGTGCGGCTCTATTTTTTGGAAAAGATGTGAATGGCGTATCCATTCCATGTTGTCGGGGGTGGGTGCCACCATGGAAGTCTTCCTTGTGGTTGCTTTTATGGTTGCTTCTGCTGTTGTTATGTGGCTATGCGAAGCGTCCGTTTTCTTCCATTGCGAATCTTGCAAACTTCGTGCCATACTCAATCATACCGCACGGCATTGCGCGTCCAAGCCACAATGTGGCGCACGCTTTCAAGTTCACCCATTGAGCGCCGCCAGCCAGTGACGCCAATTTCACCCAATAACGCCCGTCCCGCCGTGTCGTCGTGCATGCCCAGCAGGGCCTCTTCCAGTTGCTGCCCCAACTGTGCATAGCCGCGCCGCACCAGCCAGACGTGTGCCGCCGAAGTGTTCCATGGGCCTGCCACCAGCCGCAGCAAGCGCAAAGTACGCACGGAAAACGCCCGATAAGTTGCTTCACACAACAGCCCAAAACGGTCTTGTCTTTCCAGTACCCGGCGAATGGCCTGCTGCCATGTCGCCGCAGGTGCCACCTGCGGACGCAAACCGCGCTGGTAAAGCGTGTAAAGCCCCAATGCCGTGGCAAAAATCCCCGGCACGACCGCAAGCGGTGCGGCATTTATCGTTTCAAGGCTACCGCTTTCTCCATCGCGCGCGGATACTACAAACACGCCATCCGCGTCGGTTGCCGCAGCCACGGGCACAAAACCGTGCTGATCCGCGAGAAACAGCGCCCGCGCCGGGTCGGCATACACAACCACCGCCCGCAAAGCCGCCGCCTCACCCAGCGATAAGTAGCCTTCCACCGGATGCCACACCAGCGGCTGGCCAATTTGCTGCCGCAGCCACGCTATGACCGCCACCCACCCTGCCGCTTGCTGCGCACTCCCATGCGGGCATATTGCCACACGATACACCTGCCGCCATGCCTTTGCCAAATACTGCTCCTTGGGCAGAGAAAGCCGCAAAACCCAGAAATACCGGCGCTTTCCAAAAATATTATACACGGCCTTGGAGTATACTTGTATTTGATTCCACATTTTTATCGAGGTGCCATTATGCCGACCGAAGACCTACAAAAAGCCCAACAGCAGTGGGAAAAAGAAACCCTTGAACCCACCCTGCGCCGCTTCCCCGAGCGCAAGGAAAACTTCACCACCTCGTCGGACATTCCGGTGCCCCGCCTGCTGCTGCCGCCCGACCCCGACCCCGATTACACCGACCAACCCGGCTTC
>JALVOR010000227.1 GCA_027026295.1 Anaerolineales bacterium
TTCCGCGACCAAGTCATGGAAACCTGTTGTGGCTTGCACAACTTCCGATTGAACTTCAGACCCTGGCACTATGACCCTGTCCCTACTTAAACCGTGATAATGTCTATTGCGAGTTGCGAATTACGAGTAGCGCACTGCGAGGTATTGACACCATGCCCTCTTCCCTCTCTGATTTGATTGCCCACCTGGCTGATCGCGCCCCGGCTTTTGCCCGCAGGCTGGAAGCAGCCGGGCTGACCGCCGCCGACATCCGCACGGAAGACGACCTCAGCCGCATTCCCGTGCTGCGCAAGGACGACCTCATCACCCTGCAGGCGCAAAACCCGCCCTTTGGCGGCCTGTTGGCGGTGGAAATCAGCGCCCTCAAGCGGGTCTACCAATCCCCCGGACCGATTTACGAACCTGAAGCCGACCGCCCCGACTATTGGCGCTGGGCTTCGGCGCTGAAAGCCGCCGGCTTCCACCCGGGCGATGTGGCGCTGAATGCCTTTGGCTACCACCTCACCCCCGCGGGCGCAATGTTCGAAGAGGGCCTGCGCGCCGTGGGCTGCACGGTGCTGCCGGGGGGCGTAGGCAACCAGGAACAGCAAGTGCGCGCCATGCACGCCCTGGGTGTCACGGGCTATGTCGGCCTGCCCTCGTACCTCAAAGCCCTGCTCGACAAAGCCGACGAACTCGGCCTGCCGTTGAAGGTGGAAAAAGCCTTCGTGACCGCCGAGCCGCTGCCGCCTTCCCTGCGCGCCGAACTGCAAAACCGCGGCGTTGCCACCGTGCGCCAGGGCTACGGCACCGCCGAGTGCGGCAACCTGGGCTACGAATGCGAAGCTGAAGACGGCTGGCACGTGCCCGAAGATGTGATTGTGCAGATTTGCGACATCAACACCGGCCAGCCGCTGCCTGCGGGCGAGGTCGGCGAAGTGGTCGTCACGGTTTTGCACGAAGAATATGCTCTGGTGCGCTTTGGCACTGGCGACCTTTCGGCGCTGAACACCGCCCCCTGCACTTGCGGGCGCGCCACCCCGCGGCTGGTGGGCTGGTTAGGGCGCGTGGGCGATGCTGTCAAGGTGCGCGGCATGTTCCTGCACCCGCGGCAACTGCGCGACCTGATGGCGCGCTTCCCTGAAGTGACGCGCTGGCAGGCCATGATTACCCGTGAAGCGCACAAAGATTACCTCTCGCTGGAAATCGTTGCCGCCGACGCCCCCGACGATTTGGAAAGCCGCCTGGCTGCCGCCGCCCGCGACGCCATCAAATTCCGCCTCGCCGTGCGTCGCGTGCCCGACTTGCCCGCCGACGCCAAACCCATCCGCGACACCCGCTCGTGGGATTGACAGACAGCCCCCCCCTCGCAAAAAAATCGCCCTCTGGTAACCGGGGGCGATTCGCGTTTAAGTCGGATAATTGGGTGGTCAGATAGTCATGTGGCTTAGAAAGTATTCCAAGAACAAACACCTCTTGTCGTTTGCCGCGGCAGCCCTCTTGTTGCTCGCGTTCGGCCTCCTCGCGGCGCGCGTCGGGCAGCGCCTCCCCTTCCCGTGGGATGTGCCCGTCATGCTGTTCATCCACGCCCACAGCCGCCCGTGGCTGGATGCCATGGTGCTGGTCATCACCGACACCGGCGGGTGGTTCACCGCGGTGGTTTTCCTCGTGCTGCTTTACTGGCTGCACCGCCGCGGGGAAAGGCGCTGGATGTGGGCGGCAACAGTCGCCTTCCTCGGTGCGGTAAGCATCAACCCCCTGCTGAAGCAAGTGTTCGCCCGGCCGCGCCCGGAGGTTTTCCCGCACATGATGGCGATGCACACACACAGTTTCCCCAGCGGCCACACCGTTGCCGTCACGTCGCTTTACGGCTTCCTCGCGCTGGCGCTGTGGCGTGCAGGGAAAAGGCACTGGGCGCTGTTGGCCGCTCTGTGGGTGCTGCTGGTGGCCTTCAGCCGCGTTTACCTCGGGGTGCATTACCCCAGCGATGTGCTCGGCGGGCTGACTTTTGGGGGCGCGTGGCTGCTGGGGGTGTGGGGGTACTTTTCGGGGAAACAAAACAGTCGCCCGTCGTAGGTTTTCCTATGGCCCGAAAATATCCTCGGTGTACTGCAACGTGCTCTCGCACCCCGCCGGGAAATGTTCTCGCACGTACTGCCACTCCAGAGGCAAAGGAATGCCTTTGTCGGTTGTCGTATTGTAGGTGCGCAACAAAGCCTCGTAAATACAATCGGGGTTGTTGTAACCTGCCACGGTAAAGCGCCACATATCGGTGTAGGTGCTTACATCACCCGGTGCAATGCCAGCGATATTTCGCACCGTCTGCCCCATCTGACGACAATCAGCACGCAGCAGCCGGGCAAAGAGTTCCAGACTGTTGCCCACGCGCGCCACATCCACACCAAAAGGACAATCGTTGCACGTTAGATCGGCTTGCACCCACAACGAGCCGTAAAGAAAATTGCGTTGCGGGATGCTCAAACCACCATAACCATGCACGCACTTCCACGCCCCCAACATATCCTGACACATCCCCTGGAACAGTTCAGGGTCCCACAGCAAGAGGGTGTCCAGCCCTCCAGCAGACAACTGCCCAAACCCCACCTCAGGAACACCCGGATACTTCGCAGGCCAAAATTGGCTTTCCCGCGCCAGCAAACGCTTGAAAAGCACTGCCGGAATGCCCACCGCTTGGGCGGATTCCCAAATTTGAGAATCGAACCGGTTCTGCCAGGCAACGACGGCATCACGGGCGCGCGACACGCCACAGGCGTTGGCAATACCGCTGGGTTGCAATCCACCTTGGGGGCAATCCGAAGCCTCAACAACGCCGTGGTCGATCAAGCGTCCAGCGAGATAAGCATAATTCGTAGAAGTCGCCAGGTCATCAGGCGTAGCGGGCGTGCGCGCCCACGCAGGCAGGTTTTCTATCGGCGGCATGGCCTCCCATGCCTGCGAGCACTTGTCCACCCCAACATTATCCCATGCCGAACCAAGCACGTCGACCACCGCTTTGCCACCTTCCGTGGGCACAATGCGCACGACAGCCAGGGCTGTGCGGTCGGAATGCTCAGCGCTGGAAAATGCGGTCACTTCCACATAGTAGGTCACGGGGTCTTCCTGCGAAGGGAGCAGCACCTCGCAGATATCGCCAACACACGAGGTTGTTCCCTGATCTGCCACCGAGACCGCCATGCCCGTAATGTGCGCGCCGGGCAATGTTTCTTCAGTAGTGGCCTGCAAGATCACATCCCCACCGCAGCGAAAATGCGGCAAATCGGGTTCGCAACCCTTCAGGGCAAGATGTACTTGCGGCAAAGGGTAAACGCGGATTACGGTGTGCTCGACTTCTTTCTTTCCCACAAAGTGCAGGTAATACCCTTCGCATGCTGTCACATCGCCGCCGTCGGTTGCCGCTTCACAGAGCGGCGTCGTCCGCCAGGCTTCATACAAATCCCTGCCACAAAAGCGATACACATCGTCGAAGGTCGGCTGCTCGGGGTGGTCGACGCGCAACTCACACGCGACATCCTCCGGCGAATGCCACGGTATCAACCACCACGTGTAAAGCGTCTCGACGACGTCTTCCTCTCGCCAGCGGGGCGGCAGTTCATCGGCTGCCACACGCCCTGTTTTCCCAGCAATTGTACTGCCTGCAACCAGGGCAAGCATCCCCAGAAAAAACATCAAACGCTGCATCAACTGCTTAACCGCCTTATTTCGACTTTGCCACAACCCACAAGGGTTGCCATGATTTTACCCCACTACACTCCACTTTGCCCATGTTTGCTTCCCAAAGGCAGTTGCGTTTGGGGCGACTTTTGGTAAAATGGAAGGGTAACCCGTACGCTTCAACGCCCCCCTCCAAAGTACTTATGGACAACGCATCCGGTATGCTTTCCCTTTTCGTACGCCTTAGCATTGTCATTATCCTTGGCGCGCGCTTACGCACAGCAGGGAGCGGTTAGCACCGCTCCCTTTTCGTTTAAACCTCATCCCCAAGGAGGAACGCATCATGCCCGTGGAAGTCCGACTGCCCAAACTGGGCGAAGGTGTGGTGGAAGGGACGATTGCCCGCTGGCTGAAGCAAGAAGGCGAGGCGGTCGCGGAACTGGAGCCGTTGCTGGAAGTCGCCACCGACAAGGTGGATACGGAGATTCCCGCGCCCGCATCGGGCACGGTGCTGAAAATCCTCTACCCCGAAGGCGCAACCGTGGCTGTGGACGCGGTCATCGCCTACATCGGGGAACCCGGGGAAGCGGTGCCCGCAGGCGACGCCGCGCCCGCGGCGCAG
>JALVOR010000228.1 GCA_027026295.1 Anaerolineales bacterium
CGGATGAGCGCCTCAGCCACCTGAGCAGCCTGTGCGAAATCACCGCGATAAAGCCACACATACCCTTGCTGCAACATGGCCAACGCCCAGCGTTGCGGCATCCCTGCCCGGTGATAGGCCGCCGCGGCCTGCGTCGCGTGGTGCAGCGTGTCGTCTTCTCGCGCCATCAGCAGGGCATGATACGCGGCGCCAAAATGCACGAAGCCAATGTCGTCGGCCCGACTGAGCCGGGGCAGCAGGCCCAAGGCGCGGCGGTGCAGGTGCTCGGCCAGCCCAAACCAAGGGATGAAGTCGGCAGCGAAGCCCAACGCGGTCGCAGCCAGTGCCTCGCCGTCGGGCAGGGCTGCAGCCTCTGACGTGTTGAGCGCGCGCAGCGAAACCAGCAAATAAGGCTCAGGCCGGCCTTGCATGGTATAAATCCAGCCTAAGGTGGCGTAAACCGCCACTTCTTCGGCCTCGGCTGCGCGGGGCGCCTCGCTCGGCGGCCTTGGGGGAAAGGGCGACAGCCGCCGGGCAATCTGTTCCCCAAAGGCCTTGAGCAGAGCCAGCCGAACGCGCCACGCCCCTTCGGGGAAGGGGCGTTCCAGACGGGCAAGCGCCTGCCGGAGATGGCGCTCGGCCTGGGTAAATTCGCCGCGGCGAAAGTAAACCTCGCCGATCTTGCGGGCGAGCGCGGCGTCGTAGAGGGGCTGTTGGTGCGCGTCCGCGGCCCGCTGGCGCGCCTCTTGCGCCTGGGTGTAGCACGTCAGTGCTTCGGAGGTCGCGGCCAAGTGCGCCGCCCGGTCGCCGGCGCGCAGCAGATAAGGCCAAGCATCCTCCCACGCCTGAGCCTGAAAATAATGGAAGGCGATGGCCGCACTGTGCTCGGCTTGCTCTGGCAGTTGCGCCAGGGCCTGGGCGACCCGACGGTGCAGCGCCCGCCGACGGCAGGCGGTGAGGCCCCGGTAAATGACCTCGCGCGTCACATGATGGTTGAAGGCGTAATCCCGCGCGAACGCGCCGCGCGCCTCGACCAGCCAGCCGCGGCGCAAGAGCACATCCAGCGCGGCCAGCAGGTCGTCTTCCTCCCGCCCCCAGGCCAGCCGCCAGGTTTCCAGATCGAAATCGCGGCCCAACACCGCGGCCACTTCCAGGGCCTGCCGGGCCAGGGGCGGCAACTTCTCGCGGCGCAAACGCACGGCCTGGCGCACGGTTTCGGGGATGGGCAACCCCGCCGCGGGCTGCCATTGCCAGGGGCGGGTGCGCACATCCAACTGCCCGCTTTCGGTCAGGGCGTGCAGGGTCTCGAGCACGAAAAAGGGGTTGCCGCCGGTGTGGGTATGCAGCGCACGCACCAGCGCGGGGGGCGCCTGATTGAGCCACTGCTGCAGGTCGGCCACGGAAAGCGGGCCTAAGGGCAGGCTTTCGGCCAGGCCCTCACTTTCCCATTGGCCGACCAGGGTGGCCAGGGGCGCCTGCGCGGGGAGTTCTTCGCGGCGATATGTGCCCACGACCAGCAGGGAAGCGCGCACCGCGGCCTGCGCCAGCAGCGGCAGCCAGGCCAGCACCTCGCGGGAGGCCCAATGCAGGTCTTCCAACATCACCACCAGCGGAAGCCGTTGCCCCGCGGCGGCCAAAGCGTGTGCCAGGGCGCGCAGCAAAATGTCGGGCTTGCTGGTGAGCAGGCTGGGGGAAGGGCGGGCTTCTGCGGGCAAGCGCGCGCCGATTTCGGGTGCGAAGTGGGCCAGCGCGGCGGTTTCCCAGGGCGAAAGCCCTTCCAGCAAACGCAGGCCGAAGGCGGCAAAAGCCTGCCGCAGCAGATCGCCCAAGGGCGCGTAGGGTTCCGTTTCCCACGCGGTGCACCGCCCCCAGAGCACCATGCCCCCGCGGGCGCGCGCCTCGCGGGCAAATTTTTCGACCAGCCGGGTTTTGCCGATGCCCGCTTCGCCGCCCACCCACAGAGCGCGAAAGCGGCCGGCAGTGGTTTCGCTCCAGACGCTGCTGAGGCGTTGCAACGCGTCCTCCCGGCCGACCAGGGGCGGCTCTTCGCCCGCGGTCAGCCACGGCGGGAGGGGCGCGGCAGGCGGCTCAGCCGCGGGCAGCGAAACGGTCGCGGAAACCGGCGCTTCGGCCTCTGCATCCTTCGCAGGCGCTTCGGCCTCGCTGTGGAGCAGGCGCTGATACAGGGCGCTGGTCTCTGGCGCGGGTTCCGCCGCCAGTTCTTTGCGCAGGATGGCCGCGAACCGCCGATAGAGCGTTAGCGCGGCCTCGCGCTGCCCCAAGCGGAGGTAAGCCCGCAGCGCGGTCTGGCACGCGGCTTCGGAAAGGGGGTCGGCTGCGAGCAGGCGCAGCGCGGTTTGCAGCGCTGCCCCGTCGGCCCCGCGGGCTTCGTAGCCCCGCATCAGGCGCATCAGGGCTTCCAGATAGCGAGATTGCAAGTGATAGCGCAGGTTGAGCGCCCAGTCGTCGTAAAAACCTTCTAGAAAATCACCCTGATAAAGGGCAACGGCCTGCGCCAGCGCTTCGGGGGAAGCCTCGGCAGCCGTCAAACGCTCAAAAGCGTGCACATCCACTTGAAGCACAGCAGGACAATCAAAGCACACGTCACGGGTGGTTGCCTGCAGGCAGGCCACCGGGAAGCAACGGCGGATGTGCCACAACGCGGTGGAAAGGGAACGCCGGGCACGGGCCGGCGGCCGCTCAGGCCAGAAAAGCGCGGCCAGCCGCTCGCGCGTGGGCGGTGGCTGCGTGTGCAGGATGAGATAAGCCAAGAGGGATTGGGATTTTGCCGTCGGCGGCAGGGGAAGGGCACGCAAGACCGCCGTCTGGTCTTCTTGCCACGTCAACGCCACCCCGCCCAGCAAGCGCACGTCCAGGCGGGGGAACGAACCGGCGACACGAGTGGTTGAATTCTGGAGAGTCACACTTCGGCATCAGGGATCAAACACAACGGCGGCCTCGTCATAGTATAGCACAGGCGGCGTTCCAGCAACGGCGGCTCGTCAGCAAATAGGGAAAAAAGCCGCCTGGCGACGGCTTTGGGGGTAAAGGCGCTTCCCGTGGCTCGGCGGCCATTTCTGCAGATTTTGAATACTCCCGGCAGCATCCTTGTACACGCTGCCAAGGAGCGCCTTCCACCGAGTAACAGGAATATATAATATTTCTGACAACATACTGCAACACATCGGCAAAAGCATGATACAATCTGTTTACCATGAAAGAAAACAAAAAACCTGCTCTCGCTCTGCGGTGGCATGAATACCTGGCACAGTGGGGCGTGCTTGAGTTGGCTATACGCATTGGCGGCCACGCCATCGTTTTCTTGATGGTAGCAGCAGCAATTTGGTTTTTCAAAGGCAGCAATTTGCCGCACCTGTTGGCCAGAGGCCAAGCCCGGGCAGCCGCGGCGGCTGCGCCTCAAAGTACCCCCGCCCCGCAGCAGGCAGCGCCACCCCTCCCAGCACTGTTGCCATCCTACACCCCGCCCGAAATCACAGCCATCGTGCGGCGCAAGGTCGAACTCCACACCGACATCCCCACCCGCCCGCGCGAAGAAGTCGTACCATACGAAGTTCAGCCCGGCGACACCGTCTTTGGCATTGCCGAAAAATTTGGCTTAAAACCGGAAACCATCCTGTGGGGAAATTACGACATCCTTGCCGACGATCCCCACCGTCTGCGCCCCGGTCAAACCCTCAACATCCTGCCAACAGACGGCACCTATTACCAATGGCACGCAGGCGACAACCTGCGCGTGGTCGCCAAATTCTTCGGCGTCACGCCCGAAGACATCATTGACTACCCCGGCAACCACCTGTCTCCCGACGCCGATCCCGAACACCCAAACATCGAGCCCGGCACGTGGCTCATTGTGCCCGGCGGGCGGCGGGCGTTTGTAAGTTGGAGCGCACCGCAAATTCCGCGCAGCAACCCCGCCGTCGCTAAGATACTGGGCCCCGGCTTCTGCGGCGAAGTTTACGAAGGGCCCATTGGCAGCGGTACTTTTATCTGGCCTACCACCCTGCATTACCTTTCGGGCTACGACTACTCGCCCGCCATCAACCACTACGGCATCGACATCGCCGGGAAACTGGGCTACCCGGTCTATGCCGTAGACAACGGCGTGGTGGTGTATGCCGGGTGGAACAACTGGGGTTACGGCAATGTGGTGGTCATCGACCACGGCAACGGCTGGCAGTCGCTCTATGCCCACCTGAGCCGCATTCTGGTGCAATGCGGGCAGGGCATCACCCAAGGCGACATGATCGGCGCTATTGGCAGCACAGGGAATTCCACCGGCCCCCACCTGCACTTCGAATTGCGCCACGAGAAGTATGGCAAGGTCAACCCGTGGAATTTTTTACCTCCCCCGTAAAGGACATCGTAAGTTTCTCTCCCAAAAGAAAAGGGGTGTTTTTGTTTTGAAACAAATCTCATAACGCCGCGAACAGGCACGGATTTGAACACAGGGTCTCACCAATTCCGCCGAAGGCAAGGCATCTCTCCCCCACTGCCGGCCCCTTCCCCAGTGTATTCTCAAACAGAATGCCGGTGATTCGAAGGTGCAATGAGCCTTGTTGGCAGCCAGATCTCACCCACCTCCCGATGAACCTCCGCTTGCGCTCGGCCCCTTTGCCCCCTTCCCTCTCTTCATAACTCTTGTTACACTAATGAAGTGTTAGCACGCCTGGCCGCCCTCATCTTCCCCCCGCTGCACAACGCGAATTCCTAAAGCTGAGTCGTTACGCTTATTTTGGAGATGTTGAATTGTGAAATCCATATATCGTTTCTTCTCTGTTTTGGCTTTGGGCGTTCTGTTGCTGGCGCAAGGCAGCCTTCTGACCACGACGGCATTTGCCGCTGGTCCTACCTGCTATGTGGACGCCAGCGCCAGCGGCGCAAACACCGGTAATAGTTGGGCCGACGCCTACACTACCGTGCAGGATGCTCTGGCCGACCCCGGTTGCACCGAAATCTGGGTGGCCGAAGGGGTATACTACCCGGACGAAGGCAGCGGGCAGACAAACGACGACCGCACCAGCACCTTCCAACTCCAAAACGGTGTGGCCCTTTATGGCGGCTTCAATGGCACGGAAACCGCCCGCAGCCAGCGCGACCCGGCGGCCAACATCACTATCCTCAGCGGCGATATCGACAAAAACGACACCAATACCGACGGTAATTACATCGCCGAGACCACGGCGGACATTCAAGGCAATAACGCCTACCACGTGGTCACTGGCAGCGGCACGAACAACACCGCCGTGCTGGACGGTTTCACCATCACCGCCGGGCAGGCCAACGGGCAAAACGCGAATCGCCACCGCGGTGGGGGAATGTACAACGACGGCGGCAGCCCTACGCTGAACAATGTCACCTTCTCCGGCAATTTGGCCTCCAGAGGTGGCGGGATGTACAACGCAAACCACTGCAGTCCCACCCTGACCAATGTCACCTTCTCCGGCAATTCGGTCAACCACCACGGCGGCGGGATGTACAACGAAAACTACAGCAGTCCCGCCCTGACGGATGTCACCTTCTCCGGCAATTCGGCCTTCAGAGGCGGCGGGATGTACAACGGAAACCACAGCAGTCCCGCCCTGACGGATGTCACCTTCTCCAGCAATTCAGCCAACCGCCACGGCGGCGGAATGTACAACGGAAACTACAGCAGCCCCGCCCTGACGGATGTCACCTTCTCCAGCAATTCGGCCAACCGCCACGGCGGCGGGATGTACAACGAACGCGGCAGCCCCACGCTGACCAATGTCACCTTCTCCGCCAATTCGGCTCTCAGAGGCGGCGGAATGTATGACGGAAACCACAGCAGCCCCGCGCTGAACAACGTCACCTTCTCCGCCAATTCGGCCGGCCGCTACGGCGGCGGGATGTACAACACGAACTACAGCAGCCCCGCGCTGAACAACGTCATCATTGCCAACAGTACCTCTGGGGGGGATTGCGTCAACGACTCCAGCAGCGCTATCGCCGCAGGGTCTGCCAACAACCTCATCGAAGACAGCACCTACGCCTGCGGCCTGACAAATGGCACCAACGGCAATATCATCGGACAGGACCCCAACCTGGACGCGTTGACCGACTTCGGCGGCCCCGGCAAACAGGTCTTCCCCTTGCATGCCGGCTCACCCGCCATCGATGCCGGAACCAACACCAACTGTCCGGCAACCGACCAGCGCGGCGCGGCCAGACCCGCTGGCACAGCCTGCGACATCGGTGCCTTTGAGTTCAATTCAGTGGATTTCGGCGACCTCCCCAATGCTTACAATGGCACCACTTTCGCTCAAAACGGCGCACGCCACTTCATTTCGCCCGCTCTCTATCTGGGCGCGTGTGCAGACGTCGACACCGACGGCCAACCCGACGTCAACGCCTCGGGCGACGATTCCCACACAGGATACTACACCGAAGGCACATGCGCCGTCGCCGGAGACGATGAGGACGGCATTGACATAGCCTCTCAACCCGAAATTTCCAACGCCGACGGCGGCTTCGTCCGCCGCTGGAAGGCCAACGTGCACGTTGCCCCCTCCGTTGCCACTGCCTACCTGTATGGATGGATCGATTTTGACCACAACAGCACGTTCGACGCCGACGAACTGGCCGTAGCCACTGTGCATGGCGGCGACACCACGGCGTTACTTGAATGGACAATCCCCACCGATGTCGCGGCGGGCAATACTTATGCCCGCTTCCGCCTGAGCACAGCGACCAACCTGGGTGTCGGCGGCTGGGCGCCCGATGGCGAGGTGGAAGATTACCAGATTACCATCCGCGACTTCCTCCCCGGCGCGCCCCAGTGCAACGACGCCTTTTACCAGACGCGGGCCAACCCCGCCAACAATTACCGCTTCCGCTTTGACCAGTTGGACTTCAGCACCAATCCCATCGGCGAGATTCCCCATGATAGCGGCCCTTCGCCCAAAGTGCAAGATTTGACCTCTGGCGTCACTAACCTGAACGCCATAGGCTTCAACATTCAGGACGGTTACATCTACGCCATGACGTGGGATCCCAATTCCCCGCGTCCCTTCCTGGTTAACCTCGCCCGCATCAACCCCAGCACAGGCGGTTTCCAGGTGTTGGGTGAGGTGCTGGCCGCCAGCGACGTGACTTTCCAGGGAAATACCATCCACCAGGGCGAGCCGCTGCAGGCACAAAACGTTTTGAACGCCGGCGATGTGGATCGTAGCGGGAATTACTACGTTGGCAGTTCTTCAACCTCAAATTCTGCCAATAGAGACCTGGCCGTCATTGATCTGACGCACATGACCTTCAGCGTACTGCACCTCACCGATCACTTGCAAACGGCAGACTTCGCTTTCAACCCTCAGGATGGAAATCTTTACGCAGTCAGGTATGCAAGCAACCAGTTGATCAAAATTGACCCCGCCACGGGCGTCATTACAACGAAAACCCTGCAGAGTTCGGTACAGGCCCAGCAAGGTGGCGCGGTGTTCGACCAAAGCGGAAACCTCTACGCGCTGATCAACTCAGACGCTTCCGGAAACAGCCCCTACCGCGTTTATCGCATCAAAGTCTCGGACGCGACACCTGCTCTGGAACCCGTTGGGGAAGGCAGCGAGCCCGCCATCGTAAACGACGCAGCAGGATGCCTGATCTCTCGCGATTACGGCGACCTGCCCGATTCCTACGACACTTTGAAGGCCAGCGGCGGGGCCTCGCATGTCCTGCTGGATGGGAACTTCAACGGCACGGTGGACCTCTTCCTGGGCACCAAGGTCGACGCCGACACCGATGGTTTTGTCGATGGCACGGACGACACCCATGACGCCGCCGACGACGATCAGGCCATCGGCACAGGAACCGGCAACGGCGACGACGAGGATGGCATTACCCTGGCTACACCGCTGGTTCCCGGCACCCAGGCCTGCATAAAGGTCTCGGCGCACAACGAAACCGGCAACGCAGCCCACCTCTACGGCTGGTTTGACTGGAACAGCGATGGTCACTTTGACACTGGAGAACTTGTCAATAACGGCGATTTCAACGGCGGCTCGGCAACGATTCCCAATGGCAACACCAGCGACCAGAACTTCTGCTTTACCGTGCCGAACACAGCCACTTTCAGCGGCGGTAAGGTCTTCTATCGCTTCCGCCTGACCACGGCTTCGCTTTCTGCATCTGACTGGGGCGGCGGCGCTCCCGATGGTGAGGTTGAAGACTACGCCACACCGCTTGCCTGTATAGGCAATTTCATCTGGAACGACAGCACCGGCACGACGCAAGACCAGCAGGATGCCAGCGACACCGGCGTAAGCAACCTGCCCGTGCGCCTGGTCTGGGCAGGGCCGAACGGCTCCATCGACACCGCACCCAACCAAAGCGCCCAGAACGATGACAGGGTCTACACCACCACCACCGACGCCAACGGTGTATACGGCTTTTGCAGCCTGGTGCCGGGCACCTATCAAGTACAACTCGCCCATGCCCCCACAGGGCTGCCGGAAGCCGTCGCCGCCAACGCGGCCAGTGACGATTTCCACGACTCGGATGGCACACCGGTAACGAACGGCTTCACCGCCCCGCCTGTCACCATCACCGATGTCACCACCCTGCCCACGGGCGAAAACGGCAACCAGGACACCGGCAGTGCGGGTTCCGTCAACGGCTTCCCTGACAGGCAGGTGAACGAGAGCATTGACTTCGGCTTCCGCCCCACCATGGCAGACTACGGCGACGCGCCGGACACCTACGGCACGACCACCGCTGCTGGTGGGCCCAGCCATACCATTGACGACGGCCTTTACCTCGGCGCTTGCGTTGACGCTGAAACCAACGGCCAGCCCAACGGAAGCGCCAACGGCGACGACACGAGCACAGGCTACTACACCGCAGGCACCTGCGCCACAGCAGGCGACGACGAGGACGGCGTGCAACTGGTGACGCCGCTCCTGCCCGGCACGCAAGCCTGTGTGCAGGTTACCGCCCACAACAGCATTACGCCCGCTGCTAATGCGCACCTCTACGCCTGGTTCGATTGGAACGGCGACGGGCTGTTTAGCACCAGCGAGGCGTTGAGCAGCGCGGACTTCAGCGGCGGCGCAGTCACTATCCCCAATGGTGGGGTGACGAACCACACTTACTGCTTCGATGTGCCCGCGACGGCCACTTTCAACAACGGCAGGGTGCACATGCGCTTCCGCCTGACCACGGCTTCGCTTTCTGCATCTGACTGGGGCGGCACAGCCCCCGATGGCGAGGTGGAAGACCACTGGTCGCCGCTGGCCTGCGTGGGCAACTACATATGGGACGACACCGGCGGCACCGCCGCCAACACCCAGGACACTGGCGACCAGCCGCTGAGCGGTGTGGGCGTGCGCATGACCTGGGCCGGCCTGGATGGCACCTTTGGCACAACCGATGACGTTGCGGTAAACACGACCACAGACGCCCAGGGACGCTACGCTTTCTGCGGCCTGACGCCCAACAGTCAGGTGCAGATCAGCATCCCAACCCTGCCCACGGGCCTGAACCAGGTGGTGCTGCCCAATCAGGGGTCCGACGTCAGCGACAGCGACGGCACCCAACCCGGCGGTGTAGGCTCGGCAGTGACGCTGCCTGTGGTCACAGTGCCCGACCTGAACAACCTTGCTGCAGGCAACTGGGTCACCGGAGAGAATGCCAACGAAGACAACAGCACGCAAACCGACCCCGCCCTGACCCACAACTACCCCGATGGTCGCACCAACCTTACGTTGGACGTCGGCTTCCGCAAGGTCAATGGGCTGGCTTCCAAGGGCATGGCGACAACAAATCAGACCTTTACCACCGGCTCCGACGTGGCCGTCGGTGAAATCCTTACCTACGAAACCACGCTACGGATCAGCCCAGGTGTAATCACCAACCTCGCCTTGACGGACGTCCTGGACAAAGGTCTGGCTTTCCAGCAGTGCGAGAGCATTACCGTAACAGGGACGCTTTCCTCCAGCCTTGGACAATGGTCTGCCATTTGCCAGCACGCAACCGTCACCGCTGAGCCTGCAGGCAACACCGAAGCGGTGAACCAGGGCCGACGCGTGGTGTGGAATTTCGGGAACGTGACCAACAGCGGCACCACCGATGCCACAATCACCGTTCGCTACCAAGTCGTAGTTCTGGACAATGTCGACAATATCAGCGGCACGCAACTGCACAACACAGCAACCTGGACATGGGATACAGGCAGCGCCTCGGCCAGCGCCTCGCCAGTCACGATTCTGGAGCCTGATCTTTCGTTGAGCAAAGACGCCAACCCCAAAATCGCACTGCCTGACGAGCCGATCACCTTTACACTCACCGTTGCCCATACTGCCCAGAGCGAAACCAACGCCTACGACGTCGTGCTCACCGACCCCCTGCCTTCAGCATTGCACTATGTCGCCGCCAGCCTGACTTCCCTCAGCGGCCCCACACCAACCAGCATGAACTACGACGCTGTCACCCACATCATCACCGTCACATGGGACACGTTCCCCCTGGGAAGCACAGCACGGATCGCCTTCCAGGCCACGCTGGACGTACCTGCAGGCAGCGGTGCCACCAACACAGCCTCCCTGACATGGAGCAGCCTGCCCGGCGACGTCAGCGCACCACAGACACCCTACAACAACCTCTCCACCGAACGATTCTACGACCCCGCCAATCCGGCTGATGTTTATCGCACAGAAGCCGACGCCTTCGTACAACGAGCGTTGCCCAAGACCGGCTTTGCACCCCACCGGGTCACCGCGCTGCCGCCGCAAAAGGTCGCTTACGACGACCTGGACAGCATCACCCTCGAAATTCCCAAACTGGGCGTCAGCGTGCCCATCGTAGGTGTGCCCCGCACCGCCGACGGCTGGGATCTGACCTGGTTGTGGAATAACGCCGGCTGGCTGGAAGGCACCGCCTTCCCGACCTGGGCAGGCAACACAGCCATCACCGCCCATGTGTACCTGCCCAACGGCGAACCCGGCCCCTTCGTGAACCTCTACAACTTGCGCTGGGGCGACAAGGTCATCATCCACGCCGACGGCAAACGTTACACCTACGAAGTGCGCTATGTCAGACTGGTAAAACCCAACGACACTTCGCCGTTGGGGCACAGAGACCGCGACTGGGTGACCCTGATCACCTGCAAGGGTTACGACGAAGCCACCAACGACTACACCTGGCGCGTCATCGTGCAGGCCGTGCTGGTCAGGGTGGAACCCGAACCATAAACCATTCCCCGCACGAAATCAAACTCTCCGAGGGGTGCCGGAAGCCCCTCGGAGAGTTTGCTATTCCCAGAACACCCCGGCACGGGTAGGTAGTAGGCTATTGGCTTTTCATACTATGCTACCTTTTCACAAACGGGAAGTTCTTAAGGTACAATAAGGGGCACCAAAAACCGGGCAACGAAAACCCGGCTACATCTCCCCATCGGGGTTCCCACAACCGTTGCACCTCGGCAACCCAATACGCCTGTAACCGACCGCATTTGCCGCGCGGGCAGGATGCCAGGGCGCTTGCGCGCTCATCCAGGCCACCCGGTTGATCAAAGGGCTTGAAGCCAACGAGCGTTGGGAAGGTACCACCCGATGGGATTCCCCATGAGGTGAAGTGTGAAAGTCAATTTTCAAATGTGGCGCAAGGCCCTCTGGACCTTGATCCGAATGGACAGCAAGGAGGAATGGGACGAACTGGATATCGTCTCCCAATGGCTGATTGCCACCCGTGCTGGCGTGACCGTGGTCACGCTTTACGCCGCCGTCATCGGCGGCCTGCTCGCCTGGCGGGATGGCTACTTCGCCTGGGTGCCGTGGCTGATTGTTTCCTTGGGGCTCTTCCTTGCTCACGGCACCAACAACCTGCTCAACGATTACACCGACTACCGACGCGGCATTGATCAGGACAACTATTTCCGCATCCAGTACGGCGTGCATCCGCTGGTGCAAGGTTTCTGGACGCGCCGCCAGCAACTGCGCTGGTTCGTGGCAAGCGGCGTGCTGGCAATGCTTTCGGGGGTTTATGCCCTGTTCTACACCCACTTCTCGCCTGCGGTGATCGCCCTCTTTTTGTTCGGCGCGGCAGCGCTGTTGCTCTACACGTGGCCGCTCAAGCACTGGGGGCTGGGCGAGTTGCTCATCTTCCTCATTTGGGGGCCTGTCATGGTGGCCGGTGTCTATGTGGTGCTGGCGCGGGGCTGGACGCCCCACACGTGGTATGCGGCGTTGGCGGGTGTACCCTTCGGGCTGAGCGTTGCCAGCATCAACATCGGCAAACACATCGACAAACTAAAAGCCGACAAAGCCAAAGGCGTGGGCACCATGCCTGTGCGGGTGGGCGAGAAAGCCGCCCGCATCGTCAACATGGCGGCGCTGCTCTCCATTTACCTTGTCATCCTGTACCTGGTTTTCGGGCCGCGCTATTTCACGCCGGTGATGTTGATCGTCTTCTTAGCAGGAAAACGGCTGCTGCTGGCCCTGGCCGTGCTC
>JALVOR010000229.1 GCA_027026295.1 Anaerolineales bacterium
TGAGCGACGACCGCCTGGTCAGCCCCGACCCCCAACCGACCGACAACCGCGATTACGCCCTGCGCCCCCAGCGGCTCAACGACCTCATCGGCCAGGAACAAATCAAGGAAAACCTGGCAATTCTCATCGCCGCCGCCCGCCAGCGCAAGGAACCCCTCGACCACGTCCTTTTCTACGGCCCTCCTGGCCTGGGGAAGACCACCCTCGCGCACATCCTCGCCAACGAAATGGGCGTCGCCATTAAAGTGACGGCAGGCCCCGCCATCGAGCGCGCCGGCGACCTGGCCGCCATCCTCACCAACCTGCGCGCTGGCGACATCCTTTTCATTGACGAAGTGCACCGATTGGGGCGGGCGGTGGAAGAAGTGCTTTACCCCGCGATGGAAGACTTTGCCCTGGACATCGTCATTGGCAAAGGCCCCGGGGCACGCTCGGTGCGGTTGCGGCTGCCGCGCTTCACCGTGGTGGGGGCAACCACCCGCCTCGCCCTCGTGACCGCCCCGCTGCGGGCGCGCTTCGGCGCGGTTTACCGGCTGGATTTTTACAGCCAGGAAGCGATGGAAACCATCGTCGCGCGGGCGGCGTCAGCGTTGGGCGTCACCGCCGCGCCGGAAGGCATCGCCGAGATTGCCCACCGCGCCCGCGGCACGCCCCGCGTCGCCCTGCGGCTGCTGCGCCGGGTGCGCGACTACGCCCAGGTGCGCGGCGACGGCACCATCACCCGCGCCGTGGCCGAAGAAGCCCTCGACCTGCTCAACGTCGATCCCCTAGGGCTGGACGACGTTGACCGGCGGGTGCTGCTCACCATCATCGAGAAATACCGCGGCGGCCCGGTGGGGTTGAACACCATCGCCGCCTCGGTGAGCGAAGCCCCCGACACTATCATGGAAGTGGTGGAACCCTACCTGCTGCGGCTGGGCTTCTTAGAACGCACCGCCCAGGGGCGCATCGCCACCCGCGCTGCCTACGAGCATCTGGGCATCCCCTACCCCGAGGAAAGCGGCCAGGAGCGATTGCTGTAAACCGGACGCGGGGAAAGCGTTGATTCGTGAGGCGTTGATTCGCCGGTTCGTGCAGCGAAGCAAAATTTCCTCTGCGCCCCTCTGCGCTTCCCGCTGCGCCTCTGCGTTAAAAAATCCGCGAGCATCCGCGTTATCCGCAGCCCATCTAAACACACAAGCCACCCGCAAGCGAGGCAAAACCATGGAACCCATCGGACGCTGGCTGATGATTTTGGGTGCGTTGCTTTTCATCATCGGCGGGCTGCTGGTGGTTGCCGCCCGCTGGGGGCTGCCGTTGGGGCGGCTTCCGGGCGATTTCGTCTATCAGCACGATGGCATGACGTGCGTTTTCCCGCTGGCAACCTCGCTCATCGTTTCGGTGGTGCTTACCGTGCTGCTCAACCTGCTGGCGCGACGGCTGAAATAACATCACCCGCCAGGCCGTCTGGCGGTATAATTACGCCATCAGTAGATCACGGAGGACACGGACAGCCACGGAAGTACACGGATTCAATTACAAAGACATATCCGTGATTACCCGCGTTCATCCGCGGGCTGTCTTCCCAAGGCTGAACGGTTACGATATTTCCCTACGCCCTTCAACAAGAGGCTTTCCTATGGCACTCACACGCGAAGAAGTCGAACACATCGCCCAATTAGCCCGCCTGGAACTCACCGACGAAGAAATCGAGCGTTACCGCGAGCAACTTTCCGATGTCCTGGATTACGTCGCCCGCCTGCAGGGGCTGGACACCGCCGACATTCCCCCCACAGCCAGCGTGTTGCCGCCGCGCACCGTGCTGCGGGAAGACAAGCCGCGGCCCGGGTTGCCCCGCGACGAGGTGCTCGCCAACGCCGCCGAAACCGAAGAAGGGCAATTCCGCGTGCCGCCGGTGTTTGGGCAATCGCAGTGAGGGCATGATTCGCAATTCGTTACTGCGTTTCCCGGTTCCGCGTGCATCTGTGGTTATCAACGCCCATCTGTGGCCATCTTCGCAAATCTGTACGCAATTTGTGGTGCTCACAACAAAGCCGTTGACTTCACCCAACGGCCATGATAGAATTACGCCCGCACGTGGGCGCGTAGCGCAATGGTAGAGCAGTGGCCTTTTAAGCCATCGGTTGCAGGTTCGAGTCCTGTCGCGCCCACTTCATTGAATTCGCGGGCTTGCCCCGCGTTTTGAATCTCGCCCGCGGGGAACGCGGGCGTTTCGCTTTTATCCAACCTCTCCGTTACTGTTCAGCCTCTGCAAGGAGAAGTCACAAATTACGCAGACTTCGCAGAAAAATATCCACCGATTTCACAGATTGGCACAGATTGAATGAAAAAAAACTAAAAAGCACATAACCCTGGCGTGCCTGGCGCTTCCTTGGCGGCCTTGGCGCCCCACAATCCGTGGACATCTGTGTTATCCGTGGTCTATTTCCTTGTAGATGAACAGCCCCCTACATAACAAAGAAAACGCCATGCATTCTGCCACGCAACTCCTCAAATCTTTGACAAGCGGTGAAATTTCCAGCCGCGAACTGACCGAAGACGTGATTGCCCGCATCGAACGGTTAGAGCCGGCAGTACGCGCTTTCCTCACCCTCACCCCCGAGGAAGCCCTGCAGGCCGCCGACGAAGCCGACCGCCGCCGGGCGGAAGCCCGCCGCAACGGCGAAAGCGTGCCGCCGCTGCTGGGGCTGCCCATTGCGGTGAAAGACGTCCTCAGCACCCGCGGCATCCGCACCACGTGCGGCTCGCGCATCCTGGAAAACTACGTCCCTCCCTACGACGCCACCGCGGTGCACCGCCTGAAAGAGGCCGGGGCCATCATCGTGGGCAAAACCAACACCGACGAGTTCGCGATGGGGTCTTCCACCGAAAACTCGGCCTATGGCGTTACCCACAACCCCTGGGATGTGGAACGCGTGCCGGGCGGCTCTTCCGGCGGCAGTGCGGCCGCGGTCGCGGCCCGCATGGTGCCCGTCGCTCTCGGCACCGACACCGGCGGCAGCGTGCGCCAGCCGGCTTCCTTCTGCGGCGTCACTGGCCTGAAACCCACTTACGGGCGGGTTTCCCGCTATGGCCTGATTGCCTACGGCTCCTCCCTCGACACCGTGGGCGTGCTCGCCCAGACCGCCAAAGACGCCGCCCTGTTCCTGCATCTCATGGCCGGGCAGGACCCGTTAGACGCCACCAGCATGGATGTGCCCGTGCCGCCGCCTTCTCTCAAGCCGCGGGAAGACTTCCACGGCCTGAAAATCGGCGTGCCGCGGGAATACTTTACCGAGGGCATCCAGCCCGCGGTGGCAAAAGCGGTGCGCGCTGCGCTGGATTTGATGGCCGACATGGGCGCCGAGGTGCGGGAAATCAGCCTGCCGCACACCGAATATGCCGTGCCGGTCTATTACCTAATTGCCCCCGCCGAGGCCTCGGCCAACCTGGCGCGTTTCGACGGCATCCGCTACGGGCCGCGCGCCGAAGCCGAAACCATGTGGGACGTGTTCTACCACACCCGCGGGCAACTTTTCGGCCCCGAAGTCAAGCGCCGCATCATGTTGGGCACCTATGCCCTCTCGGCGGGCTATTACGACGCCTATTACGGGCAGGCGCAGAAAGTCCGCACCCTCATCAAGCGCGATTTCGAGCGGGCTTTCGAGGAAATCGACCTCATCGCCGCGCCCGTTGCGCCGAGCACCGCTTTCCGCATCGGCGCGCACACCGGCGACCCGCTTTCCATGTACCTGGAAGACATCTTCACCCTGCCCGCCAACCTCGCGGGCGTGCCCGGCGTGGCTTTCCCGGTGGGCTTCGACGACCTCGGCCTGCCCATCGGGCTGCAGTTCATGGGGCCCCACTTCCGGGAAGACCTCATTCTGGAAGCCGCCCACCTTTACCAGCAAGCCACCGACTGGCACCGCCACACGCCCGACCCCCTCGCCGATGAAGAGTGAGGGGAGGCGGCAGATGTGTCACTGCTTCGGCGGGCTTCGTCATTGCTCAGCCCGCCGAAGCAGTCTCCCACCCGCCGAAAAGGGGATTGCTTCGCCCCTTCGGGGCTCGCAATGACATCGTCACGATATCTTTTGGATGGGGGCTGAGGAGCCGCGTCATGGAAGAACGACTATTGCTGGCGCGCCTCAGCATGAACCCCGAAGTCAAAGGCGGGAAACCGGTCATCAAGGGCACCCGCCCGCTGTTGCAAAGCCAAAGACGGTTCAGCCCTTTCCCCGCCGTGTAACAAAATTTCACACCACTTTCCAAAGC
>JALVOR010000230.1 GCA_027026295.1 Anaerolineales bacterium
CTGGTCAGATCCAGCACGCCGATGAGTTCGCCGCGATAAACCAGCGGGGTTGCCAGTTCCGAGCGCATGTCGGTTGTGCCGAGGATTTCGTCGGAGGTGGATGGGATATCTTCGATGATGGTTTCGAAGGTGGCTGCTGCTCTGCCGATGACCCCAGAGCCAATGGGCAACCGCAGTTCTTTCAACGCGTCTGGTTCGGGGGGCGTGTGCCCTGCCCACGCGGCCACGTGCAGCACGTTGGGTGATTCCTCGGCAGGCACCAGGAAGAGTACGCCTTCCTCGGGGCGCAGGGCGTGAATGCTTTCCACCACGTTGTGGATGGCTTTTTCCACGGAAAGCGCCGAAGCGGCAGCAGTAGTGATCTGGTGCAGGGTCTGGTGTTCTGCTAGGTGCTGCTGGGTTTCCTGGAACAGGCGGGCGTTGATGATGGCAATGGCTAACTGGTCTGCCAGAATTTGGAGCACTTGCACGTCTTCGTCGCTGAACGCCTGTGCAGAGGTCGATTGCACGTCGAGCACGCCGATGACTTCGGACCCCACTTTCAGGGGAATGCCCAGTTCGGAGCGGGTTTGCGGCAGCAGGGGGTTGAAGTGGTGAATGGTGCTCTTGGTGACGTCGTTGACGACCACCGGCTCTTTGGTTGCCAGGGTTTGCCCCACGATGGAAGCCGAACCTACGGCAAGACGGTGCCTGCGGGCTTTGAGCTGGCGTCCGGCTTCGCCGGTAGATTCTTCCACATAGGCGTATTGCCCGCTTTCGTCAACCAGGAACACTGAAGCGTGATAGAAGTTGAAGCGCTCGCGCACCAGGTTGACGGCTTTGCGCAACAGTTCTTGCATGTTGAGGGTGCCGCTGGCGTCACGGGCAATTTCCGATGCAATTTGCAGTTGGGCCGCGCGACGTTGGGATTCGGCGAACAGGCGGGCGCTTTCCAGCAGGTTGCCCACGCGCTCGCCCAGGCGGGTGACAAGCCGTTTTTCGGTTTTTGTCCAGGGCGTCTGTTTCTTGAGGCGGGCGACGGCAATGGTGTGGCCGCGAGCCTTGATGGGTAGTTGGAAGGCCGTTTCGTCTTGCGCTTTGTCGGCTTGGGCGTTCGTCTCTGGTTGTGGGGAAGGGCGCGTGGGTTCGGTGGGTTGTTTGACGATGGGGAAGATTTCACCCTTTTCGTCGAGCCGGAAACCGAGGACCTCGCGGAGTTGAATGAACCGTTGCCAGCCTGTGTGGGTCAACTGGTCATAAGCGCGGCGGGCGGCTTCGAGCGCGGCCTGGGTTTCCTGGAACAGGCGGGCGTTGGCGATGGCGATTGCTAGCAGGTCGGCCACTGCTTGCAGGGCGGTGATGTCTTCGGGGGTGAAAGTGTCGCTGGTATCGCTGTGGACGTCGAGTACGCCCAGGATTTCATCGCCGCGTTTGAGCGGAATGGCGATTTCGCCGCGGGTGTTTTGCAATTCTGTGATGGGGTGTTTTTCCGAAACGAATTGTGCTGTGTGGAATTGCCCGGTTGCCAGGGTTTGCGCCACGATGTTGCTTTCAGCCGTGGTGACGCTGAGCGATTGCTTCAACAATTGCTCGGCGGCATCGCTGTTGCGGGTGTAGGCGGCTTGCAGGGCAGCGGCGTCGCCTGCGGGGTTGGTGAGGAAGATGCCTACATGGTAGAAGTTATAACGCTGGCTGATGAGCAGCGCTGCCTGCGAGAGCATTTCCTCCATTTTGCTTAGCGTGACAACGGCGCGCCCGATTTCCGTCGCTGCCTGCAACTGAGCGGTGCGTTTTTGCAGCGCACGGGTGCGTTCGTCGATGCGCTCTGTCATGATGACATAGGATTCCTGAATGCGGTCGGCCATCATGTTGAAAGTGTGCGCCAGGCTGCCGATTTCATCGTTGCGTTCTATGGGAACGCGGACAGAAAAATCGCCCTCCGAGAACTTCTTCACCCGGTTTTCCAGTTCGGCAATGGGGCGCAAGACGATTTGCCGCACGGCAACGGCGCTGCCGATGAGCATCAGAACGCCCAGTAACGTCGCCAACGGCGGCACGAGGGTGGTGCGAATCAGCACCTGTGAAATGGGGTCGGGGGCTTGTGACGCTTCGGTGGCAAGCGTGAAGGAGCGATTGAGCGTATCCAGCAGGGAAGTTTGTTGTTGCTGCAAGGCGCGCAGGCGCACCTTGGCAGAGGGCCAGTTGTCGACTTCTGCCTGGCTGACGATGCCTTCGGTGATGGTGACGACGTTGTAGATCTGTGTGGCGGCTTCCTTGAGGTTTTCGCTCAGTTCTGGCGTGGGGGCTTCTTCGGCCAGTTCGTTTAGCGCCTGGAGGTCTTCTTGCAAACGCTGTTGGTAGGGCGTAACCACCCGTTTGATGTATTCGGGGTTCTGTGTGATGTAGGCGTCCTGCAGTTCCAGCAGCAGGTAGTAGGTATGCAGCACGCTGTCGGCGGTGACGGCTACGATGTGTGATAGCGTGTTGCGGTTTTCGGTGAGACGACGTACCCGCGCGCTTTGGTAGGTCATGAATGTCCCGCCTGCAATCAGGACAACCAGGAGAACGCCTATCAGGTATACCAGCCGCTGCCAGAGGGTGAGAGACCGGGTAAGGGGATGAAAGAGTCGTTTGAATTTCATGGCCTACTCCGTCGCCGTTTCGGGCACTGAGAGGTGAATTTCGGCCTCGCTAATTTGCAGGACTTCACTGAGTTCGCGCAACGTGGTCTGGACAATGGTGTCGATATCCAGCGAAATGCCAACGCGCTCGGTGATTTCGGTGAGGACGCGATTCTCTTCGATGGAGCGTTGGGTTTCCTGCGTCAGCAGGATGTTTTCCAGGGTGAGCGCCAACTGGTGCCCGAATTGTTTGGCAAAGGCGCGTTCTTCTTCTCCCCACGGCGAGGTGTTTTCGAGCACGATTTCGCCCAGTGATTCGCCGTAGAGGTCGATGGGAACTCGTAGTTGATGAACTGCATCGCTTTCGGTGTCGTCCCCCGCTTCAAATTCCAGCCCTGAGGCGGTCAGTTCTTCCCATGACTGACCAATCAGGCGGTAATGGGTTTGAGCCAGGCTTTGCAGGCTGCGCTGGGTTTCCTGATACAGCCGTGCGTTGTGGAGGGCGATGGCGAGGTTGTCTACGATGCTTTGGAGCACGGTGAGGTCGTCTTCGTCGAATGCCCGTGCGCGCTCGGACTGGATCGTCACCGCGCCCAATACTTCGCCTCGGCTGACCAGAGGAAGCGCCAGTTCGGTGCGGGTGAGGGGCAGGTGAGGGTTGGCGAAGCGTACGGCTTCTTCGCCGACGTCGAGGGCAATGCGGGGTTTGCGGTTGCTGATGCTCCAGCCGATCATCGAGCCGCCGCCGATGGCGAGGCGGTGTCCCTCGGCCAGCATTTTGCGCCCGGCTTCGCCTGTGCCGGCCCGCAGCACAGCATATTCGCCGCGTTCGTCGACGAGGAAGATGCCGACATAATACAAATTGAAGCGGTCGCGGATCAGGTTGACCACTTCTTCGATCAGCCTGTCGGGGTCGAGAATGGCGTTGACGACGCGGGAAATTTCGCTGGCTGTGTGAATCTGTTCCAGACGCCGCCGCAGGGTGCGTTCCTGTTGCTTTAGTCGCAGGCGCTCGTTTTCGAGCACGGCGTTGAGGTTCTGGCTTTCCGTGAGGGTGTTTTCCAGGCTGCGGCGGTAGATAGCGATGGCTGCCACGATGATGACCGAAAGGGCGAACAGGAGCGTACCGGTGCGTGTCCAGGCCCTGAATTGTGTTGCTACGACGTTCATCTCGCCGGGGGGAAGGGCAAGCAGGCCGTGGGAAAATGCGTAGGCCAGAGAGAAGTAGTAAACGCCGGCGAGGAGGGAGTTGAGGACGCTTTGCAAGGGCGGCAGGAAGATAGCGCCCATGATGATCACGCCTACCAGCCAGACGCGTCCGTCGCCCCGCACGCCGGTTGCCAGGAATGCGGCGGCAGAGGCGCCGTAGAGGGCAAGCACCAGCCCCCAGGCGCGGATAAGGTAGGTGTTGGGGAAACGGGTGAGGAGCACCAACAGTGCGACGTAGAGGATTTCGCCTACATACACCAGCGCCGTGCTGATGTTGCCGCTCTGGGCGGTGTAATAGGCATTGAGGCCGCCCACCAGGATTGCGCCGACCAGCGCCAGCCCGAGCAGGACGTTGAGCAAGCGTTCGCGAAATACTGTAACGCTGTTGGCTGAAGGTTCAGACGCCGCAGTAAAGTTCATGCCGTTTCTCCTTCTGATGCGTCGTTACCGTTGCCGTCGTGTCGCGGGTGCAGGCGGATGACGCCGCGCCGGGCGCGCAGCGTGCGTTGCAGCCCTCTGATGGCTGTTTCGAGAACCATGTTGACGTCGGCAGTTTGAGATTGCTGGTTGATCTGGAACAGCAGGCGTTCCTGCTCGTAAACGCTTTCGGTATGGCTGACAAGGCGCATTTTGTGGAGCAGCAAAGCAACCGAGATGGCAATGGCGGAAACGAACTCTACTTCTTCTTCGCCAAAGCGTTTTTCGCGCTCCATATCTTGCAATGTCAGTACGCCGATGATCTGGTCGCCCACGACCAGGGGAACGCCCAGCCAGGATTTGGCGGGTTCGCCGATGAGTTTGGCGCCCAGTTCCTTGGCGCGCTGGGCGGTATTCTCGACAATGCGCAGCGGGCGGCGGGTGGTAATCACTCTTGAGATCAGACCTTCACCCATGGGGAAGGGAGGAACGCGAAGCACGGTTTCCTTGTTCTGGTCGCGGGCGTAGGGGATCTCAATTTGCCGCCGCAAGGGGTCGTAAAGCGCCACGAGGATGCCGATTTCCCCGAAAATCTGGGAAATTTCTCGGTGGAGAATTTGGTAGAAATCTTCGGCGGTATCGGCTACACCGATGGCCTGGGCAAGACGCACCAGGGTCTGGAATTCTTTCAGGCGGCGCTTGGCAACCGACAGCGCCATGACACGTTCATAGGCGGCGCTTGCGATTTCGGCAATGGTGAGATAAGGTTGCAGGCGCGCCGTGGAGAGCGCCCCCGCTTCTTCGCTGCCTATCATGACGATGGCGACAGGCTGTTCGGGCGTCGAGATAGCCAGGTAGGCTGCTGAGGTGCAGCCCAGCGATTGGGCGAAATGCGCAAGCGGCCCGCCTGTGGGGGTGGTGCGGACGTCATTGAACACCAGCGGCGTATTGCGGTTGAGTAGATATTGCCGCGCCGCGTCGGAATCCAGCGGAGGGGCGTCGATTTCCAGTTTGCCGCGCTGGGGATGGTGGGCGAACACCATCTCGTAGGTGTCTGTTTGCTGGTTGTAAAGGTATAGCGCACCGATATAGGGAATCGTTTGCAAGCCTTCGATGCTGATGGTGATGATATCTTGCGTTTCGCTGGCGCCAACCATGCGGCGACTGAGTTGATAGAGGGTTTGAATTTCCTCGTGTCCGATTTCGGCCTCTTCGCGCAGGCGGGCGTTGTAAATGGCGGCTGCCAACTGATTAGCCAGTGTTTGCAGGGTGGCGATATGCTGTTCGTCAAAGGTGTGTGGGCTTTTGCTTTGTACGTCCAGCGCCCCCAGCACCTGGTTGCCAATGACAATGGGAATGGCGGCTTCTGCACGGGTTTCCGGAAGCAGCGGGTTCTTGAAGTGAACGGCGTCTTCCGTGACGTCGGAAGCCACACGCGGGCGTCGGTTTTGTGTTGCCCATCCCACAAGCGATTGCCCGCCGACCTTGAGTTTGTGGCGGTTCTTTTTCATTTGTTCGCCAACGGGGCCGGTGGAGGCTTCCAGCACGGCATAGCCGTGTTCGTTGGTCAGGAAGATCGAGGCGTGGTAGTACTCCTCGAAATGCTCGACAATCAGGTTGGCGGTGCGGCGCAATATTTCGTCCAGGTCGGTTGCCGACGTGGCCAGGGCGGCAACTTCGGAAGCCGCGCGGATCTGGGCGGTGTGCTCGTCGATGCGCTCTTCCAGCGACCGGTAGAATTTGACCAGTTCGTTGGCCATTTGGTTGAACGTATAGGCGAGCAAGCCGATCTCATCATGCCGCTTGACCGATAGCCGCATTTGCCAGTCACCTTCAGCGAAGCGGCGGGCTGTGTCGGCAACTTCCAGAATGGGCTGGCTGATGCGTTGGGCGATGAGCCAGATGATGAGGGTGAGCAGGATGACAGTGAGGGCAAGCAGTTCAAGAGCGGTGGGCAGAATTTCTCGCGAGCGTTGCGTGAAGATGCTCGCCGGCAACTCAAGACCAATGGCGGCGTTGAGTTCGGGAAGCCATTGGGCGATTGAAAATACCCGCTTCTGTGTCAGCGGCGAACTATAGATTCCCGTGATGATGGGGTCACCTTGGGCAGGGAAAGGCTTTTTGAAAATATCGGGAAGAGAGAAGATGCCCAGTGTATGGGTTTGTGGCGTGAGCGCCAAGTAGGTACCGTCGTAAAACAGAATGTAACTTGTGGTGTCGGGATAGCGTTCTGCCAGCTCGGCGAGCAGGTTTTCGATGGCGACTTCCTCGGAAATGCCAACGATGAACATCTGTTTCCCGCTTTTCTCGTCGACATGGGGAAGGACGGTGAAGAGGTAATGCCGGTAAGTTTCGTTGGGAATGGGCGAGGGAGCAAAAAAGTGCACCGATTGCAGGTTGTTGGGCTGAAAAACCGTCCCGTTGGACACTGCGACTTGAATCGGCGGCGCTGTGGCAGGCGGCGGCATATTGCTGATGCGTGCCAGAAGTTGCGCCAGTTCGCTTTGGGGAATTTGCAACCCTACCCACGAAGGTTCGCTGCTGGCAAGAATAGCGTAAGAGGCATCTACGATGATGAAGTCGTCGAAAATGGAAGCGCGCTCGTTGATGGATGCGATTTCTTTGGCTACGGTTTGTTGTGCTTTGGCAAAGTCGGGGGAAACGTGCGAGCGAACTGCCAGCAGGTGCATGGCCTCAACAAAATCCTGGCGATGGTCAACCGCGCTAAGGCGGGAACTTTTGGCAAGCAGCCATTCTTTCAGGTTGGCAGCCATGCCGGTTTCTGCTTTGAGCAATTGTTCGGTAACCTCGCGTTGCAGGGAGCGTTGGGCTTTCTGGGTGAGCAGCCACCCCATGAAGATAACCGGTAAAATCGTGGCTGGCACCAGCAGCAATACCATGCGCCGTGCCAGCCTGCCCCGGAAGGTGGGGGTGCCTTTTTTCTCGAACTTGGTTTGGGTGTCGCTCATGGCATGCTCCGCATCAGAGTTCCCACACAGATTCTCCACTGAGAATGCGGCGAATTTGCTCGGGGAATTTGTCGGGGTCCAGAGGTTTGCCGATGAAGCCGTCGAAGCCGGCGGCTTTGGCTTTGTGGATTTGTTCGCGGCTGGCTTCGGCGGTAACGGCGATGACCAGCGTGTCTTTCAGCGTGGGGGATGAGCGGATTTTCCGCAACGCGCTGTAACCGTCTTCGTAGGGCAGACGGATGTCCATTAGAATCAAGTCAACCCGTGGCAGGGTGTCGGCGTATTCCACCACTTCGTAGCCGCTGGTTTTCCATTCACAGTGAATGCCCATGTAGCCCAGCATACGGGCGATGAGGACGAAGTTGGCGACGTTGTCCTCAACCACCAATACAATGGCTTCTTCGGGGGTTTCGGGAAGCCGACGTTGGAGGTTCGACAAGGGGATGGTGTTTTCTTCGGGCATGGTATTTTTTGAAGTTAAGAGGTTTTGGAAAGATAACTGGCGATTTGGCGGGGCAGGGCGTCAACATCGAGCGGCTTTTGAATGTAGCCGTCGCAACCTGCCTGAAGCACCCGCTCGCGATCGCCTTTCATCACGTTGGCGGTTAGTGCAACCACAGGAATATGTTGCCATGCCGGGTTGGCCTTGATGCGTTTGGTCAGGGTGAAGCCATCTATTTCCGGCATGTTGATGTCCATCAGAATCAGATCGGGCGTGTGACGTTCCAGGACGGCCAGGGCTTCTTCGGCATTGCCTGCTTCGGCAATTTCGTGTCCCTCGGCGGCCAGAATGCGTTGCACCAGCGTGCGGTTGGCTGAGTCGTCTTCTACATACAGAATGAGTGCCATTGTGTCCCTCCGAAACGGGTCCATAGTACTATTGTATCAAAAATTATGCTTTTTATTGTCACAGAAACATTACACACGCTGGTGAAAGTTGTAACTTAAGCGTGACGCACAGAACGGGGAGGGTAGACTACAATACCGTTGCAATACTGTTGCCAGATTTCGAAGTGGTATCTCGCGCAATGAGGTGAGCCGATGATGTTGCAGGTAGATTCTACGTGGATGCGAATGCAGATGACAGGAAACCGCGAGGAGGTTGTTTATCGCCCCTGCCCAGTGTGCGGTTTTCGGTTGATGGAGGTGCTGCCCCCGACGCGCCGCACTTACCCCTTTTCGCGGGAGCATTGCCCGATTTGCGGTTATCACCGTGATGAACACGGGGTGAAAGCGGGACAGAAGATGAGCAGCGCGGCAAAAGCGGCGGCTTTCAGGCGCTGGATGCTTGATCGCGGGCTTGATGAACATTTGCTGCGTTTGCATTATCACATTTCTTCCGATGCCTTCTTCGTGGAAGGCAGCCTGTAATCTGGCGCACTTTTTCGGTCAACTGCTGGCAACCGCCGGGCCTTGTGCTCGGCGGTTTTCCTTTTGCTTTCATATCTATTCATCTGTGGTCTATTTCCGGGTGCACGCAAAATGGGTAGCTGCCTCCTTTGTGCCTCTTTGTGCTTCTCCTTCATGGTAAAATGCAACGGCCAGCCACTTAGAGTCTATCCGAAAATTCTTTGTAGATGTGTCACTGCGAGGCGGGCTGAGCAATGACGAAGCCCGCCGAAGCAGTCTCCTGGCCGATAAAAAGGGGGATTGCTTCGCCCCGGAGCCTGCGCCGAGCGCAGCGAGGGGGGGCTCGCAATGACACCACCATGATATTTTTCGGATAGAGTCTTAGACCATTCCGGTGAGGAGGTGATGCGCTAAAAACAAAAATTCCTGTGGAAGGAATAGCGCCAGGCCTGCGCCCGTGCGCAGGTGACGAGGATGAGGGTTCCCTGTTGCGAAACAGGGCTAACCGGCTGCACGCCGGGAAAATCGAAAGATCGGCGGATGCCCTCCGGGGTTGCCACACCCCGCCCTTCCACACTCCAGGGGGAAAGCGACAACCTGGGCGACAACGCCGCACAAGCGACTGTGTGGACAAAACGCTCAGGGGTGGTATTGCCACGGCGGCGATGAAAACCATCGCCTGCCTCCCCACTTTTTGACAGATCGCCACTGTTCAGATAGCCTGCTGCAATATGAACACCAAGGCGCAGCAATAGTTGCCAAAGGCGCCGAGGCGTTGACGCAAAGACGCAACTGAACAGTTACGACAAATCACGATTTGGAGGTTCCCAAATGTGTGGCATTGTTGGCTACATTGGGCCGCGCAATGCGACGCCCATTATTTTGGACGGCCTCAAGCGGCTGGAATATCGCGGTTACGACTCCGCGGGCATTGCCGTGCTCACCGCGCGCGGTGTGGAACTGCGTCGCGAGGTCGGCAAATTGCACCGCCTGCAAACGCTTGTGGAAAACGAACCCCTTGAAGGCAATCTGGGCATCGGGCACACCCGCTGGGCGACCCACGGCGCACCCTCACGCCGCAATGCCCACCCGCATTTGAGCGAAAACGGCAAGGTGGTGGTGGTGCACAACGGCATTGTGGAAAACTTCCTCGTGCTGCGCGACGAACTGGCTGCCGAAGGGGCGCAGTTTCGCTCGGAAACCGACAGTGAGGTGATTGCCCATCTCATCGAACGCTTCCTCAGCCGCGATACTGGTCTGGTGGAAGCCGTGCGCCAGACCCTGCGCCTGCTGAAGGGTTCCAATGCAGTGGTGGTGATGTCGGCGCTGGAGCCGGACAAAATCGTGACGGCGCGCCTGGGCAACGCGGGCGGCATTGTGCTCGGCTTCGGCGAGGGTGAGATGCTGGTGGCTTCGGATCTGCCCGCCATTCTCGAGCATACCCGCCGCGTGGCCTTCCTGGAACCCCGCCAGATGGCGGTGGTGCAGCGTGATGGCGTGGAGGTCTTCACACTGGAAGGCGAGAAAGTAGCCCTGAAGCCCACCGTTGCTCCCTGGGATCCGGTTGCCGCCGAGAAGGGTGAATATCGCCACTTCATGCAAAAGGAAATTCACGAACAGGTGCGCGGCCTGGCCGATACCATCGCCGGGCGGGTCGATTTCGAGACCGGTCGGGTGTACCTCGATACCCTCAACCTGACCGCCGAAACCGCACAGCGCATCCGCAAAATTTTCATCACCGCGTGCGGCACGGCCTACCATGCCGGGCTGGTGGGCAAAATCCTCATCGAGCGCATTGCCCGCGTGCCCGTTGAGGTCATGGTGGCTTCGGAATTTCGCTATGCCGACCCGCTGGTGGGCCCCGACGATGTGGTGCTTGCCATCAGCCAGTCGGGGGAAACCGCCGACACCCTCGCTGCGATGGAAGAAGGGCGCAGCAAAGGCGCTATGTTGTGGTCGATTGTCAACGCCATTGGTTCGCAGGCCATGCGTATAGCCGATGGTTACATTTCCATGCAGGTGGGGCCGGAAATCGGCGTGGCCTCCACCAAAGCCTACACGGCGCCGCTGGTGGATTTGTATATGCTGGCGGTGCTGCTGGGCGATTTGTGCGGCGTTTTGCCGGAAGGCGAGCGCCGCCGCCTGGTAAACGACCTGCGCCTTGTGCCCGACCTGGTGGGGCGGGTGCTCGAACGGGAGGATGAAGCCGTTGCTGTGGCGAAGAAACTGAAGGATATTGACAATTGCCTTTACTTAGGGCGCGGTATCAACATGCCCACGGCTTATGAAGGCGCGCTAAAACTCAAAGAGATTTCGTATATCCACGCCGAGGGCTATCCTGCCGGTGAAATGAAACACGGGCCGATTGCCTTGTTAGATGAAGATACGCCGGTGATCGCCATAGCAATTCAGGACCCGTGGTACGAGAAAATGCTTAGCCAGGTCAAACAGGCCAAGGCGCGCGGCGCGCCGGTAATTGCCGTAGCCACCGATGGCGACGAACTCATCCCCCCGGTTGCCGATGCGGTGTTGTGGGTACCGCCCACGCCGTGGCTGTTGAGCCCGGTGGTCACTGTGGTGCCTTTGCAAATGCTGGCTTATCACATCGCGGCCATGCGCGGGCTGGATGTTGACCAGCCGCGCAACCTGGCGAAATCGGTGACGGTGGAGTAGGTTGCAAAGAATTGCATATCCCTGCACGGAAACTGCGGACTACCCGGACAGAAAACACAGAAGACACGGAGAAAGTACCGAAAACACAGAAGTGCGCTTTAGAACGAGTGCGTTGTTGTAGGGCGGCGGGACGCTGTCCCACCCAAAATGCACCCCGCCCCACAATAAAAGCCCATTTTTGTGCTTTTTCTCAGCCCTGACGGGTCTTCAGGCCCCGTCAGGGCTTATTGCGAAGATTTGTTTGCGAAAATCGCTGCTTTTCGTGTAATTTTGCAAATGAAATTGCGCATAATTCGGCGGCGCGCGGGGGTATAATTGTACTGGATTGCACAAAGTGAGGCGAACGGTGAACATCGAGCCTTTGACCTGGGAAGCAACCTATGCCCTGGCCGAGCGCCTGCAGGCAGAGCACCCCGAGGTTGACCTGGAGCAGGTTTCCCTCGGCCAGATTTACCGCTGGATTGCCGCCTGGGCGGATTTTGAAGACGATTTGGCGTTAGCCAACGACGACATTTTGCTCGCTGTTTACCGTGAATGGCTGGAAATGACCCTGGATGACCAGGGCTGAAAAGAAAGGCGATTTTGCGTTTGTCCCATCCTACTCGAGGAGAAGGTCTATGAGCACCAAACCAAAGGATGAGGGTTTGAACTCCCCCCAGTACGACATTCCTGAAGACCTCCAGGGCGCGGTTACCATTACCACGTTAGACCGCCTTTACAACTGGGGGCGGCGGAATTCCCTCTGGCCGATGATGTTCGGCCTGGCGTGCTGCGCCATTGAGATGATTTGTACGGCGGCGGCACGCTTCGACTTTGCCCGCTTCGGCATGGAAGTCATGCGCCCCAGCCCCCGTCAGTCTGACGTGATGATTGTGGCCGGGACGGTGACCAAGAAGATGGTGCCCCAGATTGTGCGCCTTTACAATCAGATGGCTGACCCCAAATACGTGGTCGCCATGGGGGCGTGCGCTTCAGGCGGCGGTCCTTTCAAGGACGGCTACAACGTGGTTTCGGGCATCGATAAATACCTGCCGGTGGACGTTTATATCCCCGGCTGCCCGCCCACCCCGCAGGCGCTGATTTATGGCTTGATGAAACTGCACGACAAGCTTGACAAGCAGACCCTCACGGAAATCTACGATCGGCCCGCCGAAAGGATCCCTGTGCCGGTCTTGGGCCCCGATATCACGGA
>JALVOR010000231.1 GCA_027026295.1 Anaerolineales bacterium
CGCAATGCGGTCGGCAAAGCGGGCGGCCAGGTTGAGGTCGTGGAGTACCATCAGCACCGTGAGGCCGTTTTCGCGGCTCAAGCGGCGCACCATCTTCAGCAAAGCGACCTGATGGCGCAAATCGAGGTGGGTAGTGGGTTCGTCGAGCAACAGCAGGGGCGTTTCCTGGGCTAACGCCCGCGCCAGCAACACCCGCTGCTGCTCGCCGCCCGAAAGTTGCCCCAGCATGCGATGCGCCAGGCCGGTGAGATCGGTTTGTTCCAGGGCGCGGCGCACCGCGGCGCGGTCGCGCGGGCCGGGCACGCCCAGCCACGAAAGATATGGCGTGCGCCCCAGCATCACGGTCTGATAAACGGTGAACGTGGGCGGGGCTTGCCTGGCCTGCGGCACCACGGCCATGCGGCGGGCACGCAAGCGCGGCGGCAGCGCCAGCAGGTCTTCCCCCTGCCAGCGCACGGCGCCGCGCCACGCGGGCAACGTGCCGCTCGCCACCCGCAGCAGCGTGGTCTTGCCCGCGCCGTTGGGGCCTGCCAGCGCCACCACTTCGCCTGCGGCCAGGCGCAGCGAGACATCCTGCAGCACTTCGCGCTCGCCATAGCCCGCCGTCAGCCCACGGATTTCCAGCCCCATGGCTACGTGCCCGGCGCCAACTGGCCGTACAGATACCAGAAGGGTTCCCGCGGGAAGGCACGCTGCAAGGGGGCTTCCCAGATGAAGCCGCCCGGGACGAAAATCGCCCGCAGCACGCCATCGAGTTGGGTCAACGCGGCGGCAACGTCGGAAGGCAGGCCGTTCTGGTCTTCTTCCAACAACGCCAGAATCACCCGCTCCCGCACCTTGTAGTGGTAATAGGGAAAGCGCTCACCGGCCTCGCTGAGGTAATCGCGCCACTGCCGCAGGCGCGATTTGGCCTCGCGGGCGGCTTTCTGCGCCCAATGGGCGCCCCAGCGCGCCTTGACGGCTTCCAACTGGCGCTCGTAAGCCACCGCTGAACCCACCGCCTGCAGCCGCCGCAGGAAAAGCAGCACATTCCCCGGCGTAAGTTGGGGGTAAGGCGGCTCATTGCGGCGCTGCTGCAAGCCCAAGGGCCAGTAGAGGGTTTCGGACTGAAGGTAGTCTTCCAGCACCTCGAAGGCGGCCTTCAAAAAGGTCTCTTCATAAACAGAAGTCATCATGCGCTCCTAACCCAGCCGCCCGAGGCGCTTGCCGCCCAGCAGGTGCATGTGCAGGTGATAGACATCCTGCCCACCATCGCTGCCGGTGTTGACCACCAGGCGGAAGCCGCTTTCCGCGACGCCGAGTTCCTCGGCGATTTGCCGCGCCACGGTAAACATGTGCCCCAGCAGGGGTTCGTGTTCGGGCTTCACCGCAGCCACCGAAAGGATATGCTCGTTGGGCACGATGAGCACATGCACCGGCGCGACCGGGTTGATGTCGTGGAAAGCCGTCACCAGGTCATCGCGGTAAACCTGCTTGCTGGGAATTTCTCCGGCGACAATTTTGCAGAAAATACAGTCCTGAGCCATAAACGCCTCCTTTTGCCTGGGCGGGAAGGCCTCCCGCTCGACTTCAATGGGAGACCACAGATTACGCAGATTTCGCAGAAAAACATCCACCGATTTCACAGATTTGCACAGATTGGGCAAAAAATTTCAAGGCACTCTCACTGCCCCAACACTTCCGGAGTTTTTTGACAAAGTTAGTGTCCGAAAAATCCGTGTGTATCCGTGACCATCCGCGCCATCCGTGGTCTATTTCCTGTGAAGGTCAAACAACAACCTCACCTTCCAGCCCCTGGGGGGTGGTTTGGGTTATTTTAACCGGCATCAGGCGGTTCCACCAATTTTCGGGGGCGTGCGCCTGCACCCGCAGGCCGTTGCCACTCATACCGCGCAGCAGGAAGCCACCCGCGGGGTGCGGCTCGGCGCTTTCCCACAACACGGTGAGGGTGCGCTCCACAAAGCGGGCGCGGTAACGCGCCGCCGAAGCCGCCAGCACTTCCCGCAGGGCAGCATTGCGGGCCTTGCGCACCGCCAAGGGCACCTGGGCAGGCATCCGCGCCGCCGCAGTGCCCGGCCGCGGGGAATAGGTGAAAACATGCCCACCGGCAAAATCCATCGCCCGCACGAAGGCCAAGGTTTCGGCAAACTCCGCTTCGGTTTCGCCGGGGAAGCCGGCGATGACGTCGGTGGTGATCGCCACATCGGGAATCAGACGGCGGGCGGTTTCCACCAGGCGGGCGAAGGCTGCGGGGGTGGTTTTGCGCGCCATGCGGCGCAGGGTGGCCGCGCTGCCCGCTTGCAGCGGCAGGTGCAGGTGCGGGGCAAGGCGAGGATCTTCCCACAGGGCGAAAAAGTCGGCGTCCAGATCCCACGGCTCCAGCGAAGAGAGACGCAGGCGGGGCACGGCGGTTTCCCGCAGCACGGCAGCCACCAGATGGCGCAGGTGCCGCGGCGGGGAAAAATCCTGCCCCCACGAACCGAGGTGCACGCCGGTGAGCACCACTTCCTGCGCGCCACCCCGAAGAGCAGCCCGAATGTCAGCAAGGACATCTTCCACGGGGCGGCTGCGCCCCGACCCGCGCGCCACGGTGGTAATGCAAAAGGTGCAGCGGTTGTCGCAGCCATCTTGCACTTTAATGAAAGCGCGGGTGCGGGCGCGGCTGCCGGGGAGCGGTTCGCGGGCGATGGGCTCCAAGTCGAAGGCTGCGGGCGGCAGGCCAAGGATTTCGGCGGTGAGGGCGTCTTTGCGCGGGTTGGGCACCACCGCCGTCACATGGGGCAGTTGGACAGCCGCCTCAGGCTCCAAGGTGGCCCAGCAACCCGTAGCAACCACCCGCGGCACCCCGGCGCGCACCAGTTGGCGAATGCGCTGGCGCGAATCGCTCACCGCGTTGGCGGTGACGGCGCACGTGTTGACCACCGCGAGGTCGGCTTCCGCGGGCGCGCCCACCAGTTCATGACCCGCCGCGCGGAATTCCCGCGCCATGCGCTCGATTTCCGCCTGGTTGAGACGGCAGCCAATGGTGTCGAGATACACTTTCATGAGGAAGGCGTCGCGCCGTTACGGGTCAGGGTTTGTAAACAGCGAAGTTGTCGAAAAGCAGATCAGCGCCGGGTTCCTCGAACGTGCCGACAATCAGCCCCACATCGCCATCGGAAAAAGCATCATCCTTTACCGTGGCAAGGGGCTGGCCATTCACGAAAAGGGCAAGGTTATCACCCACACAATCGGCGCGCAGGTGCACCGCGGCGTGCCCTTTGGGAACTGCCGCAGAAAAGGCCATGTCGCCGCCGTTGGTGAGCAGGGTCTGCTTGCCGTTGGCGTTCTTCCCAATGCCGTAGTAGCCGTCGCTGCTGACGATGAGGAAGTAAAAGTTGTCAGCATCCTGATAGCGGCAAATGACGCCAAACTGGTTGTTGTCGGGACCGCCGACTTTGACAGCGTCTACTTCCACCCGCACATCGCCGAAGTGCAGGTTGGGGTTCGCCCAAATGGTGGTATGGGGGTAATTCAGCCAGATGTGGTAGCGCCCGTCCTCGTAGGCAATGGTGGCGTCCTTCTCTTTCATCGTGTCCCAACCGCTTTTGGGGTTGGAAAAATCGTCCTGGAAGAGCACCTGCAGGTTGGGCGCGGCAGCCGCGGGGGCAGCAGGCGCTGCGGTCGGTTTCAGGGAAACCTGGCATGCGGCCAGCGTTAGCAATGCCAACAGGAATACAAACGGGAAAACGCGTTTCATAGAACCTCCAAAGGGCTGTGGTGCGCGCCCAGTATAGCACAAAAGCACAGGGGGAGAAACGATTGAACCATGTTGCCCACTCCGCCCCCAATAGTGATTTTGCCGTCTTTTTCTTTGTGACATTCGTCACTTGAAGTACGCACCGTGTGCGGATAAGATTAACGCAACGTGAGCGTGCCGCGCGTTCATTTCTCTCTATTTCAGGAGGTGAATTCATGCAGTACCGAAAACCCCTACGCTGGCTCTGGGTAGCCGCTATCGGATGTCTGCTCATCGCCATGGGCATTTTTGCCCCGCGAGCAGCCTTAGCGGATAGCGGCCCCACAACGCCCCAGCCTCCCCACGTCAGCACGGCCGACCACAGCCAGTTCCCTAGCCTGCAAGGGCCTTTCGAAAACGCCACCGACGTCACCAAGGCGTGCTTGCAGTGCCACAACGAGGCCGACGACCAGGTCATGCACACGATTCACTGGACCTGGGAATACAAAG
>JALVOR010000232.1 GCA_027026295.1 Anaerolineales bacterium
AGCACGCCGCCTTCACCGCGCACGCCCTCGGTAATCAGGATGCCCAGTTTGTAAATGCCGGTGGGGTGGAACTGGAAGAATTCCATATCCTGCAGGGGCAGGCCCTTGCGCAACACCATGGCCGCGCCGTCGCCGGTGTAGGCGTAGGCGTTGGAGGTGATTTCCCACATGCGCCCCCAACCGCCGGTGGTGAGGATGACGGCCTTGGCGTGGAAGACGTGCAGTTCGCTGGTCGCCAGTTCGATGGCCACCACGCCTGCTGCCTTGCCGTTCACCATGATGAGGTCGAGCACCTGGAATTCGTCGAAGAAGTTGACGTTGTTCTTGATGCACTGCTGGTAGAGGGTTTGCAGAATCATGTGGCCGGTGCGGTCGGCCGCATGGCAGGCGCGGCGCACCGGTTTGCCGGTTTCGTTGTTGGTGTGACCGCCGAAGGGGCGCTGCAAGATGCGGCCTTCCTTGGTGCGATCGAAGGGCAGGCCCATGTGCTCCAGTTCGTAAATCAGTTCCGGCGCTTTGTGGCACATGAATTCGATCGCGTCCTGGTCGCCCAAGTAGTCGCTGCCTTTGACGGTATCGTAGGTGTGCCAATCGGGGTTGTCTTCTTCCAGGTTGCCGATGGCTGCGCTGATGCCGCCCTGGGCTGCGCCGGTGTGCGAGCGGCTGGGGTAAAGTTTGCTGATGACAGCCGTCGAAGCCTTCTTCGAGGCATAAAGGGCTGCCATCAACCCTGCACCACCGCCGCCGATGATTAATACTTCGTATTGATGGGTTTTGATGCTCATCATTCCAACTCCTTACAGGGATGCTGGCCTGAGATTTAGCCGGCGGGTGGGGTGAAAGCGAAAATGGTAATCGTACCAACCACAACCACAATCGCCCACAGTATGAGCAGAATCCAGTTCAGCGCGCGCCGGCCGCCTTCGCTGTGGATGTAGTCTGCGAGGACCTGGCGTGTGCCGTTCATGCCGTGCGAGAACGCAAAGAACAGCAGCAGGAAGTCGTACACCCGCCAGAAACCGCCGTTCCAGCGCGCGGCAACGTAAGATGTGTCAATCTGGTACACGCCGACCAGAATATCTTGAATGAGTACGTGAATCCAAGCCAGGATGAAGATGAGGACGCCCGAATAGCGCATCCACTTCCAGGCAAATGCTTCCCAGCCTTGAGGGACTTCAACACGTTTGGTTTGGGTGGTCATAACAAAACCTCCTCGTGAAGGCACCGGTCGGCTTAGCCGCCCAGATGCTCCAGAATGTGGCTACCCATCACCACCGCGGCCGGGAGCCAGAGCACTAAGGTGATGACCCACGTCCAGATCACCGATTTGCGGTTGATTTCAATCGTCCACATATCGGGATTGATCATGTCAAAGTAAATGACACGCAGGCCATTGAGACCGTGGTAAATGATCGACAATACCAACAGAATTTCGCCCAGCCCGAACACTGGGGAGCGGTAAAGCGCCACGGCGTCAACGTACAGGCTGGGGATGAAGTACACCGCGGCCGTGTCCAGGACGTGGATGATGAGGAAGAGGATCACGCCCAGGCCGGTCAATCGATGGAGCACAAAAGCCCAGTTGCCGAGCCCCTGGTATCTGACGTAACCCTCACTTGCAGTTTTGAAGGACATACGAGACCTCCTCAAAATAAGGGATCGTGCGGAAAAGTCGTCGGGCACGGCCTCGAGCGGCCATGCCCGACAGCGTGCATCAGTCGTCCATGTGTTTGATGATGGCGTCGCCGAACTCGGAGCACTTCAACAACGTTGCATCGTCCATCAGGCGATGGAAGTCATAGGTCACGGTCTTGGCTTTCACAGCGCCACTGATGCCCTTCCAGATCAGGTCGGCAACCTCGTTCCAGCCCATGTAGCGGAACATCATCTCGCCGGAGAGGATGACCGAGCCGGGGTTGACCTTGTCCAGGTCGGCGTATTTGGGCGCGGTGCCGTGGGTGGCCTCGAAGATGGCGTGGCCGGTGTCGTAGTTGATGTTGGCACCGGGGGCGATGCCCATGCCGCCGATTTGCGCAGCCAGTGCGTCCGAGAGGTAATCGCCGTTCAGGTTCATGGTGGCCAGCACGTCGAACTCGCGGGCGCGGGTGATGGTCTGCTGGAAGACGATGTCGGCGATGGTGTCTTTGATGAGCAGTTTGGACTTCCACTTGCCGTCGCCGTGGGTCGGCCACAGTTTCAGCGCGTCGCGCACCTCTTGGATGACTTCCTGCTTCTTGTCGGGAGCCAGCATGGCAAAGCCGGGCTCGATCATGCGGGCGTTTTCTTCGTCGGTCAGGTTGGGGTTCTTTTCCTTGTTGCCCAAAATCCACGATTCGCGCTCGGTCACGATGTCGTTGCGGAATTCGCGCTTAGCCAAGGCGTAGCCCCAGTTGCGGAAGGCGCCTTCCGTGAACTTCATGATGTTGCCCTTGTGCACCAGGCTGAGGCGCTTGCGGCCGTTGGCCAGGGCCCACTGGATGGCCGCGCGCACCAGGCGCTCGGTGCCTTCCTTGGAAACCGGCTTGATGCCGATGCCCGCGGTGTTGGGGAAGCGCATTTTGGCATACTCTTCAGGGAAGTTTTCCTTGAAGATGGCCATGAACTTTTCCCAGTCTTTCGAGCCGTATTCGAACTCGATGCCGGTGTAGATGTCTTCCGTGTTCTCGCGGAAGATGACCATGTCCACATACTCGGGGTGCTTCACGGGCGAAGGCACGCCGTCGACGTACTTCACCGGGCGCTGGCAGACGTACAGATCCAGCGCCTTGCGCAGCGCCACGTTGAGGGAGCGGATGCCGCCGCCGATGGGCGTGGTCAACGGGCCTTTGATGCCGACGATGAATTCCCGGAAGGCCTTGATGGTCTCTTCGGGCAGCCATTCGCCGAACTTGTTATAGGCCTTCTCGCCAGCGTACACTTCCATCCAGTAGATCTTGCGCTTGCCCTTGTAGGCCTTTTCGACGGCGGCGTTGAACACGCGCACCGACGCACGCCAGATGTCGCGCCCCGTGCCGTCGCCTTCGATAAAGGGAATAATGGGATTGTCGGGAACAATCAGTTTGTCCCCCGGCTTGGTGATTTTGGCACCGCCTTCCGGCACCTCAATGATTGTGTAGCCCATACGCCTATCTCCTTAAGAAAAATTTTGGGTTGGATTTGTCAACGGTAATTTCACTGTAGTGACATATTACGACGAAAGCCATTATAGCACGCTTCATTAACTGCCATGCAGTGACAATCGTCACGAAGGGCGATTGCCTCCAAAGTGCGGTAAAATCAGCCCATGCGGCGTGCTTCGTGGTTGGGCAATTTTGTGCTGATTGTGCTGTTTTCCGTAGGGCTGACGTTCAGCCAGACTCCTCCCGGCGATGTGATGGCGCGCCTCCATGCTTTCACCCGCCCGCTGGAATTCGACTATGGCGAGTGGTTGTGGCAGGCGTGGGAAACCAAGTTTTTGGCAGGCGCGTTGGGAGCAGAGCGGTTTGTTCCGTCGGCGGGCAACCGGCAAATTGTGCTGGATTACGTCGACCTGATGGGCGAAATCGGCCGCACCGAAGCCCAACTGCGTGATGCCCTTGCCGACCCCAACGGGCGCGACGAAGCCCGCATCGCGGCGCTGCGCGCGCAACTTGCCGAGGAAAACGCCCGCGGTGCATGGCTTGCTCCCCTTGCCGAGCAGGTGTTGCAGGCGCAGGTCAGCGCGGTGATGGCCGAACAGGGCCTCGCATGGGGCGGGCAGCCCATGCCGCCCGTGCTCTATCGCACCACGCCGGTGCCTATGGCGCTCATCGTCTCGCCGCGCGACGAAATTCGCCAGATTGCCAACATTTCGCTCAAGCCCGATTTGAGCATCGACCAGCAGGAGCAACTGGAAGACGAGGTAGCGAAAAGCCTCGATGTTTCCACCCTGGTGGTGCCTATTGGCGGCATCGGCGTTTACCCCACGATGGTCATGCGTACCAGTAACCTGCCCTGGCTGGTGGATACTGTTGCCCACGAGTGGACGCACAACTACCTGGACTGGCACCCGCTGGGCATGCTTTACGATGCCACCCCGGCGCTGCGCACAATGAATGAAACCACCGCCAACATCGTGGGCAAGGAAATCGGCCATCTGGTGCTGGAACGCTACTACCCGGAGCGCGTGCCCCCGCCGCCGCCCCCGCCGCCGGCCGCGGCGAGCGCCGCCCCGAGCCCCGCCCCA
>JALVOR010000233.1 GCA_027026295.1 Anaerolineales bacterium
GGGTGCAAGCAAAATGTGTAGAAATGATTGTCCTGCTATGGTGTGAGGGCAAAGGCGCAAAACCACAGAAAACACCGAAACACCCCCGAAAACACAGAAACAAAGCAATTCGTGAAGCGCTACTTTGTCAATTCGTAGCGTCCGCAGCAATGCTTTGCGCTCTTTGCAATCTTTGCGACTTAGCGTTACAAAAAATCCGTGTACATCCGTGGTCTATTTTCCCAAAAACGAACAACCACGCTTCTACAACATTTGCGTGCACCCTTGTTGTGGGCGGCCCTTGGAAAATATCGCGAATTGTTGGTATAATTATTGTACATCTTATCATTAAGGCATTGTTTTGTTTTTTCCAAACCGCGGCGCTCACATTAGGCTGACGCGCCTGCTGGGTAGCCTGCTGTTGAGCCTTTTTTTGTTGGCTGCTACGGCACGCGTGGCTTTTGCCTGGGATATCTGGCTGGTAACTAACCAGCACCGTGTTCTGGTCATCCGCGACGTAGATGGCGCGCCTCACCAGGAATTCGTGCTAACCCATCAGCCTGTTCCCAATGCCTATGCGCGTGCCTTAGGAGATGTTGCTTTTGCAGGCGACGGTGCACTGTACGGCGTTTCGCTTACGCTGGGCAGGCGTTCCTCGCTCTATCGCATCGATGTAAGTTCCGGCGCAATCGCCGCGGTGGGGGAACTGCCCTTCGAATGGGGCAATGCGCTTTACTTCGACCCTCGCACCAATCGGGCCTATACCGGCGGCGGCCTGCAGAGCTGGTCGCCTTACCGGCTGGCGCATGGCTTTTATGCCTTCGACAACGTAGCCCCTACGACGGCCTTTTTGTGGCATGATATGCGCCCGGTGCATCCTTCTGGTGGTTACACTGGGGGTTATACTCAGGCTAACGGCTATCTCTATGCTATTTGGGGATGGAACAACAGCCTTGATCACCATGCTTTCCTGTTTGAAATCACGACCGACGCCAGCCAGAACTTTGTCAGTGGCGTCAATCTGGGTGAATCTGAAATCCACGGTGTGCCTGCGGGTATTTGGGGCGTGGTCAGTGATGGGGAACACCTCTATGCGCTTTCCTCGACCGCGCTCTATCGGGTGAATATTGTCCAGCACGTTGCCACCTACAGCAAGGTGATGGATTTTACCCTCAACCCCGGCGAGGTTGTCTACGGCTCTACCACCCGTTACGCCGATTTGAGCATTACCCATCAGGCTGATAAGACCACGGCCGTTATAGGGGAACGCATTCACCTTGTCACCACGATTCGCAATGATGGCCCTTACGATGCTGAACGCGTGACCGTGCAGGCGACGCTCCCAACCGGTTATCTTTTGAACAGCGCTGTCGCCAATAGCGGCACTTACAACGCGGCTACCGGTGAGTGGCAAATGCCCATTCTCGCCGCTGGAACCGAAGCGACGCTCACCCTTACTGTTACGGTGCAGCACGATGGCATCCTCAAAAGTACTGCCGAGATTACCCGCGCCAGCACCACCGACCCCGATAGCAACACAGCCAGCAGTTTCGATGTGGATGACAACCACGATGGCTTGCCGGACGATGATGAAGCCCAAACCATCGTTATAGATCCCCCACGTCTCCCTACAAGTGGTTTCCCGCGCGGCGTCGTAACTGCTTTGCCTGCCCGTCCGGAAGCCAAGGCGCACGCCGACACCGGCCTGAATCTGGAAATTCCTTCTTTGGGTGTGCAAGCGCCGGTGGTGGGCGTGCCGCCATCCAGTGGGGGTTGGGATGTTTCCTGGCTGGGCGACGCCGTGGGCTGGTTGCAGGGTACCGCTTTCCCCACATGGGAAGGCAACACAGTGCTCACCGCGCACGTCTGGAATGCCGACAATTCCCCCGGCGTTTTCATTGGGTTGAAAAGCCTTCGCTTTGATGACCATATCTTGCTTCATGTGGAGGGGCGCACTTACGTCTATGCTGTGCGGGAAAACCGCTTGCTTGCCCCCAACGATGTGTCCATTGCCCTGGCGCATCGCGAGCGCGATTGGCTGACATTGCTCACCTGCGAAGATTACCTGCCGCAAAGCGGCGTTTATCGTTACCGCCGCATGGTGCGCGCTGTGTTGGTAGCGGTGCGATAGTTTTCCGCAACGGTTCAGCCCGGTTTCCGTCGCCGTGTGCTCTCCCGATTTTTTTGGATAGGAAAAGCCCCCTCTGCGGGGGCTTTTTTCGTTGTGGGCTTGCGGTTTTGTGTTGGAAAGCAGATGCTATCGCCAGATATCCGCGTAGGGATGTTCTGCGCGCAAGGGTCTGCCCTCGGCAAAGCGGTTGAGGGAAAACGGGCGGATGTCCACCGTCTGTGGTGCGCCGTCTAACATCCACTCGGCGAGGCTTAGCCCTGTGGCGGGGGCAATTTTGAAGCCGGTGCCGCTGTGGCCGCAGTTCAGCCAGAAGCCTTCGGGTCCCGCGGGGCCAATGATGGCGCGCTGGTCGTCTGAAAGGCCGTCGTAGCCGCGATGGGCGCTGTGGAGCGAGCCTTCTTCCATCGCCGGAATGCGATGGCAGATGTGTTCCACGGCGCGCGCTACAAAGCCGGGGTGAGGGTGTTCGGTGTCGGTGTCCGGGTCTTCGCCCAAGGGGTTGCCGCTTTCCAGCCCGACTAACGTCAGCCCACCTTGCTCTGGGCGGAAGTACATTTCGAGGGGGTCGTCAATTACCGTGGGGTGCGAAGGCCCCAATGGTTTTGGGCGGCGGATGAACATCACATCGTGGCTCCAGGTGGTGAAGGGCAGGGTCAGCCCCACCGTTTGGGCGATGCGGTCTGCCCACGCGCCTGCGGCGTTGACCACCACTGGGGCGTGATACACCTCGCCCGAGGCCGTGCGCACGCCGCGCACTTTGCTGTCGTCGGTGAGGACTTCCGCAACCGCCGCGCCGGTCTTCAGCGTCGCGCCCAGGCGGCGGGCGGCGCTCATCAGGCTGGCTGCTGCCGCCGGCGGGTCGGCGTAGCCGGATTCCGGCTCATAGGCGGCCACGCGGAAATCGCCAGTCTCGAAATAAGGCATCAGCCGCTTGACGTCGTCTGCCGTGACCAGCAGGGTGGGGATGCCGATTTCCTGCTGCATGGCGACATTGGCCTGCAAAGCGTCTTCGTATTGCGGTTGCACGATGCGGATGAAGCCGGTGCGCACAAAGCCGCATTCGCCGCCCACGATTTCATCCCAGTTACGGAAATATTCGAAGGACTTCCACGCCAGTTCGCATTCCAGCCGCAGGTCGTAGTGCATACGCACCAGCCCGCTGGAACGCCCGGTTGCGCCCGCGGCGACGAATTTGCTTTCCAGCACCAGGGGCTTTACGCCGCGCTGTGCCAGATGGAAGGCGAGGCTGGCGCCGTGGATGCCGCCGCCAATGATGATGACATCTGCTGTGTTTGTCATAAAACCTCCGTTTGGTTGGGTGTCGGGTTGCTGTGAGCCCTTCAGCCGCCCTTGGCGACCTGCAGGCGGCACCACGCATAGAGGGCGTCGTAAACGTCGAACTGCCGCTCCAGGTTTTCCAAATCGTCGGGAAAGCGCAGGCCGTAGCCCACGGCGAGGGCTTCCAGCCCGGCGGCAATGGGGTCATTGGCGCGGTCGGCGCGGATGTCGGTGCTGTGGACGATTTGCGCCAGACGCAGCAGAGCGGGGTCGGTGAGGCCGTAATGCTCGATGATGGTTTCGAAGGAGCATTTGTTGCCGTGGTGCCCCAGTTCCACGCCCGGCGCATCGAAGGGGATCGCACCGGTTTCCTCGGCCACGCGGTCAACCTGGCTCTTGGGCACGAAGATGAATTCGGCTTCCGAGTCGATGAAGCGGCTGATCAGCCACGGGCACGCCACGCGGTCGACATGCACATGTGAACGGGTTACCCATTTTATCACAGGCTCCTTTCAGGGGAAAGCGGAGAAAGCGTCCCCTAAAGCATAGCATAAAAACGGCTGGCTTGCTATGGGAAAGCGTGATTGCTGTGCGTTCGTCAGGGGTTTCCTACTCTCTCGAGGGCTGGTGAGACTGTTTCAGAGGGTGTGGATAAAAGGGGGGGAAATCGTATATCATAGTTATAGGTTTTACGCAGTCGACATAATATAATAGAGCCATGAACGCTCCAAAGGTAGATGAACTGGACTACATTCAATTTTTGGTGGCTGCGCAGCGAGTATTCAGCACCACAGAAGCCGAACGGATACG
>JALVOR010000234.1 GCA_027026295.1 Anaerolineales bacterium
GCGTTGCTGGAACGCCTGCGCCTGGAACACGGTGAAGTGCGCGTGCTGGGCACACCGCGCCGCCTTGTCGTGCATGTGCGCGGCCTGGCCCCCCGCCAGCCCGACCGCGAGCAGGTGGTCAAAGGCCCGCCTGCCGACCGCGCCTACGACGCCGAAGGCAACCCCACCAAAGCCGCCCAAGGCTTTGCCCGCAGCAAGGGCGTGGCCGTGGAAGACCTGGAAGTGCGGGAAATCGGCGGCGGGCGCTATGTGGTCGCCATGGTGCGCGAGGAAGGCCGCCCGGCCACCGAAGTGCTGGCCGAAGCCTTGCCCGGCCTGCTTGCCAACCTGCATTTTGCCCAAACCATGCGCTGGAACGCCGCCCGCACTGCCTTTTCCCGCCCGGTGCGCTGGCTGCTGGCGTTGCTGGGCGACCGCGAAGTGCCCTTTGCCTACGCCGGGCTGGTCAGCGGCAAGGCCACCCGCGGCTTGCGCTTTCTGGAACCCGAAACCATCGCCGTTGCCACCCCTGCCGACTACTTCGCCGCGTTGGAAGCCCAGGGCATCGTGCTCGACCCCGCCGAGCGCCGCGAGCGCATCCTGGCCCAGGTGAAAGCCCTGGCTGCCGAAGTCGGCGGCACGGTGCCGGACGACGAAGGCCTGCTCAACGAAGTCACCCACCTTGTGGAAGCCCCCACCGCCCTGCGCGGCACTTTTGAGGAAGAATACCTGGAACTGCCCCGCGAGGTGCTGATCGCCGTGATGAAGAAGCACCAGCGCTACTTCCCGGTGGAGAAAGACGGCAGCCTGCTGCCCTACTTCATCACCGTGGCGAACAAACCCGACGCCATCGTAGGGGCGAACGGCCGTTCGCCCCTACAGGCCGTGGTGCAGGGCAACGAAGACGTCATCCGCGCCCGCTTTGCCGACGCAGCCTACTTCATCCGCGAAGACCGCAAGCACCGCCTGGAAGACTTCCTGCCCAAACTGAAAACCCTCACCTTCCAGGCCGACCTGGGCTCTATGTGGGATAAAGCCCAGCGCATCCGCGCCTTGGTGGACGACCTGGCCCCTATGCTTGGCCTGGACGACGCCGAACTGCAGGCCACCCGCCGCGCCGCCGAACTCTGCAAGGCCGACCTCGCCACCAACATGGTGGTGGAAATGACCTCCCTGCAGGGCATCATGGGGCGCTACTACGCCCTCTGGGGCGGCGAAGACCCCGTTGTGGCCGACGCCATCTACGAGCACTACCTGCCCCGCTTCACCGGCGACGCCACGCCCCAGGGCAAACCTGGCCTCACCGTGGGGCTGGCCGACCGGCTGGATACCCTCATGGGGCTGTTTGCCGCCGGGCTGGCGCCTTCCGGCGCGAAAGACCCCTTCGCCCAGCGCCGCGCCGCCCTCGGCCTGGTGCAGAACCTGATGGCGTGGAACCTGGACTTTGACCTCCGCGCCGGGCTGGAAGCCGCCGCAAAGCACCTGCCCATCGAGGCCACCGCCGAAGCCAAAGAGGCCGTGCTCGCCTTCATCGTGGAACGCCTGCGCAACCTGCTGCTGGAGCAGGGCTACCGCTACGATGTGGTGGACGCGGTGCTGGCCGCCCAGGGGCACAACCCGGCCCGCGCGGTCCAGGCCGTGCGCGAACTCACCGCCTGGGTGCAGCGGGAAGACTGGCCGCAGATTTTGCCCGCCTACGCCCGCTGCGTGCGCATCACCCGCGGCCAGCCGCGCGACGAAGTCAACCCCGACGCCTTCGTGGAAGACGCCGAGCGCGCCCTGTGGCAAGCCCTGCAGCAAGCCGAAGCGACCCCGCGCCGCCCCGGCAGCGTGGACGAGTTCTTCGCCGCCTTCCTGCCCATGAAACCGGCCATTGAGCGCTTCTTTGAGGATGTGCTGGTGATGGCCGAAGACGAAACCCTGCGCCGCAACCGCTTAGCGCTGTTGCAGCGCATCGCGGCCTTGGCCGACGGCGTGGCCGATTTCAGCAAACTGGAAGGGTTCTAACAAGCCCCTGAAACCGGTCAGGCGCCCACCCAGCCTGGCCGGTTCCTTTTTTTGTCCTTTGCGTCTTTGCCTTCTGTGCCTCTGTGTTTCCCCCTGTGGTAAACTTCCGGCATGGCACACACAGCGACGGCAATTGCCCATCCCAACATTGCCTTCATTAAGTACTGGGGCAACCGTGACCATCAAGCGCGCATTCCCAGCAACGGCTCGCTTTCAATGAACCTCGCGGGGCTGACCACCCGCACCACGGTGGCCTTCCGCCCCGATTTGCCCGCCGACCGGCTGATTTTGCACGGCAACGACATCCGCGGCGCGGCGCTTGCCCGCGTGCAGGCGGTGCTGGACCGCGTGCGCGCCCAAACCGGGCTGAACTGGCACGCCGAGGTGCGCTCGGAAAACAACTTCCCCACAGGCGCGGGGATTGCTTCATCGGCTTCGGCCTTTGCTGCTTTGGCGGTGGCTGCCGCGCACGCCGCGGGGTGGCAGGCTTCCACGAAAGATTTGAGCCGCCTGGCGCGTTTGGGGTCGGGTTCGGCGTGCCGCTCGGTGCCCGCGGGCTTCGTGGAGTGGCTGGCGGGCGCTTCCGACGAGGATTCTTACGCCATCAGCATTGCCCCGCCCAAACACTGGGCTTTGGCCGATTGCATTGCCATCGTGAGCAGCGCCCACAAGGCGGTGGGTTCCACCCAGGGGCACCGCTTGGCCGAAACCAGCCCGCTGCAGCAAGCCCGTGTGGCCGATGCCCCCCGCCGCCTGCGCCTGTGCCGCGAAGCGGTGCTGCAGCGCGATTTCGCCGCTTTTGCCGAGGTGGTGGAAGCCGACTGCCACATCATGCATGCCGTGATGCAGACTTCCCGCCCGCCGCTGATTTATTGGGAGCCCGCGACGCTGGCCGTGATGCACGCCGTGCGCCGCTGGCGGGGGGAAGGGCTGCCGGTGGCTTACACCATTGATGCTGGCCCCAACGTGCACGTGCTTTGCCCGCAGAAACACGCCGCCGCCGTGCGTTCCCGCCTGGAAGCCTTAGAAGGCGTGCAGCGAGTGCTGGCCGCCACCCCCGGTGGCGCGACGCGGGTCATCGGGAAATAGCCCGCGCATGGCGCAGATAAGCGCGAATGTGTGCGGATTTTTGGGACGCCAGGCACGCCAAGATGTCGCCAAGGCCGTCAGGAACGTAAGTCCGCAAAGCCCTCGCCGTTCGGTATGGCGTTCCTCCGAACATTACGAATTGGCAAAGTAACGCTTTACGAATCACCCTGTTTCTGTGTCAATCTGTGAAATCGGTGGATTTTCCCCCTGCCCAGAGCGGCAAAGGGTTGTTATAATCGGCACGCGCATCTCATCACACAATACGGAAATCTGCCATGCCCCACGAATTCAACCGTTTGGAAAAAGAACGCCTTGCCCGGCTGGAGCGCCTGCGCGAAATGGGCATTGAGCCTTACCCCAACCGCGCCGAGCGCACCCACACTGCCGCCGAAGCCATCCGCACGCTGGAACAAGCCGAAGCGCAGCAGGCCGAAGAAGCGCCGCGGGTTATCGTGGCTGGCCGTTTGCGTGCCAGGCGCGTGATGGGCAAAATCACCTTCGCCCACATCGAAGACGAAAGCGGGCGTATTCAACTTTTCTTCCAGGCCAATACCTTGGGCAAAGATGCCCTCAAGCAGTTCAACAAACTTTACGACTTGGGCGACTTCATCCAGGCCGAAGGCTTCCTCTTCCGCACCCGCACTGGCGAGCCAACCGTGCATGTGGAATCCTTCCGCATGTTGGCAAAGGCCATCACCCCCCTGCCGCCCGCCAAAGACGAGATCGTGGATGGCAAGGTGGTGCGCCACGCCGTGCTTGCCGATTCCGAAACCCGCTATCGCCAGCGCTATGCCGACCTCGCTGTCAACCCCGAAGTGCGCGATATCTTCCGCACCCGCGCCAAAATTGTGCGCGCCCTGCGCGACTTCCTCGACGACCACGGCTTCCTGGAAGTGGAAACCCCCATCTTGCAGCCGATTTACGGCGGCGCGGCGGCGCGCCCCTTCGTAACCTACCACAACCAACTCAAGCAGCAACTCTACCTGCGGATTTCCTTCGAACTTTACCTCAAGCGCCTGCTGGTGGGCATGTTCGAGAAGGTGTACGAAATCGGGCGCGACTTCCGCAACGAGGGCATTTCGTTCAAGCACAACCCCGAATTTACCCAACTGGAGTTCTATTGGGCTTATGCCGATTATTTCAAGGTGATGGATTTCACCGAAGAAATGATTGCCTACGTGGCCGACCGGGTGCTGGGCACTCGCAAGATTACCTGGCAGGGGCACGAAATTGACCTTTCGCCGCCGTGGAAGCGCATCGAAATGCGCCAGGGGCTGCTGGAAGCCACCGGCGTGGACATTGCCGCCTGCCCCGACGCCGAAAGCCTGGCCGCGGCGATGAAAGCCAAAGGCGTCGAGCCCAAGCCCAACGCTTCGCGCGGCAAACTCATCGACCAGATGGTGGGCGATTTCCTGGAGCCTAACTTCATCCAGCCCACTTTCCTCTACGATTACCCGCGCGATATTTCCCCGCTGGCAAAAGCCAGGCCCGGCGACCCCACCACCGTGGAGCGCTTCGAGGGCTTCATCGGCGGTATGGAGTTGTGCAACGCTTTCACCGAACTCAACGACCCCTTAGACCAGGAAGCCCGCTTCCTTGAAATGGGGCGCACTTACGCCGCCGACGACGAAGAGCGCCACCCCATCGACGAAGATTACCTGCGGGCAATGCGCTATGGCATGCCCCCCAACGGCGGTTTCGGCATGGGTATTGACCGCCTGACCATGATTTTCACCGACAAGCGCAGTATTCGCGAAGTCATCCTTTTCCCCCACCTGCGGGAACGCGGCGACGGGAAGGATGAGGACAGGGCAGGCGAAGCGGCGGCTTCCGAATGAGAGGTGAAGTGCATGTCAGAAGAACAGCGCACGGTTTGGCATGAAATAGCAGATGTGCTCAATCAATTGCCCCTGGAAGAGCGGCGGCATTTCAGGGAGGCAATCCGCCGCTGGCTGCACGACATGGGGCACGAAATTGGCCTTGTGCGCACCAGCGAATCGCTCATTCGCCGCATGGCGCCGAATTGCCAGTGCACCGATATGGAACTGCTGGACATCATTCGGCAGGCAGGCGAGGGGATGAAGGTATTGTTGGCCGAGGCGCAGGCTTTGGGCAGCAATATCGAAGATGGTGAATCCGCGTGACTTGGGTGAGAAAACGCGAAGTATTGCCTAAAAATTTTGTTGTTAACGGCAAAATTGTGCTACTATGGTAAAGTAAAAACATAAAAGTTTTTCCCTTGTTGAGGGAGTATATGCCAGCCACAGAAGTGCGTGAACGAATTTTGTTGGTCGAACCCGATTCGGAAATTGCCGATCTGGTCGCCCGGCAAAGCCTGCAGCCGTTGCGTTATCGCGTCAAAGTGGTGGGGGAAGCCGGCGCTGCCCTGCAGGAAAGTGTGACGTTTGCCCCGCATTTGATCATTGCCGACCTGCACCTGCCCGACCTGAGCGGGAAAGATTTCCTTGCCGCGTTGCAATCGCAGGGCGACGATGTCCCTATCATCGTGATTGCTGACCGCGGCGAGGAACGTGACATCATCCAGGCATTTCGTCTGGGCGCTGCCGATTTCCTGCTGTGGCCGATGCAGGAAACCGAAGTGGTGTCGGCGGTAGAGCGCGTGCTCAAACAGGTGCGGGAGCGCCAATCGAAACTGAAACTCTCGCAGCAATTGCAAAAAGCCAATCAGGAACTCCAGCGGCGGGTGCGGGAACTGACCACGCTGCTTGAATTGACCAAGACCATGGCGTCGGTCACCAACCAGAAAATCCTTTTTCAGCAGTTGCTGGATGGGGCGCTGCGGTTGACAGCCGCCGACAAAGGCTGGATGTTCCTGCGCGAAAACAAGGCCAAGCACCTGATTCTGGCTGCCCAGCGCAATTTGCCGCGCACGCTGGCGGCGCGGCTGGGGCAAACCTGGGATGATGGTTTGAGCAGCCTGGTGGCGCTTTCCGGCGAGCCGCTGAACATCTATGGCGACGCCCTGAAGCGCTTCAAAATTTACACCTTAGGGAAAGCGGCGCTGGTGGTGCCCGTCAAGGCCAAGAAGGAAGTGGTGGCGCTGCTGGCTGTGGCGCGCACCCAACCCCGGCCTTTTGCCAACGACGAGCAGGCGCTGCTGCAAGCCACTGCCGATTACGCCGCGATGGCCTTGGTGAACGCACAACTGTTTCGGGCACTGGAGGAACATGCCCGCGCCATGCAACGCACGGCTCGGGCTGCCAGCAGGGGGGAGCGCCTGAAAAACGAAATCCTGCAGAACCTCAGCCACGAACTGCGCACCCCCTTGGGCGTGGCTAACGGCTATGTGGAGATGCTGCTGGAAGGGCAAATGGGCGCTTTGGATGACGAGCAGCGCGAAGCCATCGAAACCGTGCAGCAGAAACTGGAGCAGATTGCCAACATCGTTACATCCATGACGGCGCTGCAGACGGTTTCCATTGCCCCCAAACAGCAGGCGCGGGTCAACCTGGGCGACCTGGCGCGCCTTGCTGTTGAGCGCCAGAAACCCGCTGCAAAGAAAAAGCGCATTGCGCTTTCGGCGCACACCCCGCGCAAGGCCGTGGAGGTGCTGGGCGACCCCGACCAGTTGAGCATGGTGTTCGACCACTTGCTGGACAACGCGCTCAAGTTCACCCCCGAGCGGGGGCAGGTGCAGGTGTGGGTCAGCATTGACCGCGGCGATCTGGCGCGGGTTTCAGTGGAAGATACCGGCGTGGGCATTGGCGAAGATCATTTGCCCCACGTCTTCGAACGTTTTTACCAGGTCGATGGTTCGACCACCCGTAGCGTGGGCGGTTTGGGGCTGGGTTTGGCCGTTGTCAAGGAAATCATCGAGGCCCACGGCGGCAAGGTGGGCGTGGAAAGCAGCGTGGGCAAAGGGACGACGGTGTATTTCCTGCTGCCGCTGGCCGAAGACAGCGCAATGGATTAGGAGAGCAAATTGGCGGTTGTTTTGTTGATGATTGCAGACGCGGTCACCCGTGACCTTCTGGAGCGAGGGCTTCAGGGGGGCAGTTTTGAAGCGCTGTTGCCCGACGATACGGTTTGGTCAGGCTCCAGGGGCAATTTGTTGCCTGCTGGAGCACACGCAGACATTGCCTTGGTGGACGAAGCGGCGCTGCCGCTGGACGTTTTGAAGGATTTCGTTAACGTCAACCCCCACGTGCCGTTGGTCCTTTTCACTGCCGAAATCAGCAAAACGGTTTTGTTGCAGGCCATGCGCCTTGGCGTGGTGGGCGTCATTACGGCGCCTGTGCGTTATGAGGCGTTGGTGAGCGCTTTGCGCGCCGCAGTGGAGCGGCAAGATGCCATTCGCAAGTGGGCGTTGGAAGAATCGCAGCGCAAAACCCGCACCCTGCGAACACAGATTGACGAACTCAAAACCCTGCTCACAGTGGGGCGGGCGTTGACTTCCGAACTGAACCTGGAAGAGGTGCTGACGGCGGTGGCCTCAGCAGCGGTGGAATTTACCGGCGCCGAGGAAAGCACCCTCTTTTTGCTGGACGAGAAGACCGGGGAATTGTATTTGCGGGCTTCCCATGATTTTTCGGGCGCGACGAATGCGCTGCGGCTGCGGGTAGACGATACGCTTGCCGGGCAGGTGCTGCGTACCGGCAAACCGCTGGTGCTGGATAGCGACACGCTGGAGAAAATCAAGACATCGTACCTTGTGCATGCCCTCATTTATGTGCCGCTTGTCATTCATGGCCGGGTGATTGGCGTGTTGGGGGTAGATAACCGCACCAGGCGGGGTAATTTTACGCCGCGCCATGTGGAGCAACTGACTGCCCTGGCCGAATATGCCGCCGTGGCGTTGGAAAACGCCCAACTCTTTACCGAAGTGCAGACCGAGCGCAAGAAACTGACGTCGGTCATGCGGAACATCAAAGAAGGCATTGTGATTGTGGACATGATGGGCGAGATCATGCTCATCAACCATGTGGCTCAAATGGTGTTGGATGTTTCCGAATCGGTGGCTGGCGAGACTTATCGCAACTGTTGCTCCAGCCTCGACTTGCGGGAAGGCATTCGCCAGGGCCTGGAAGGCCACGAATATCACACGGAAATCAGCGCTGCTGACGGGCGGGTGTTCAGTGTGCGGGTAACGCCGGTGCCCGGCGTGGGTGCGGCGGTAACCATGCACGATGTGACTCACTTCAAGGAACTCGACCGCCTGAAGAGCGAATTCGTGAGCACGGTTTCCCACGATTTGCGCTCGCCGCTGACCGCAATTTTAGGCTATGTGGAGTTGCTTGAACGGGCAGGCCCCCTTACCCCGATGCAAAAGCGCTTTGTTGACCGTGTGCGGGCGAGTGTGGAAAACATCACCGCGCTTATCAACGACTTGCTGGATTTGGGGCGCATCGAAGCGGGCCTCGATACTGAAAAAGAGGTGGTTTCCATTGCCGAAATCGTGCGTTACGCGGTGGAGGGCATGAAGTCCCAGGCTGAGGAAAGGCACCAGGAACTGGTGCTGCACATGGGCGAAAATATCCCCATGGTGATGGGAAACATCGTGCGTTTGCGTCAGATGCTGGACAACATCATCGGGAACGCGACGAAATACACCGGGGAAGGCGGGCGCGTCGAGGTGACGGTGGAAAGCCGCAACAATCAGGTTGTCATTCGGGTCAGCGATAACGGCCCCGGCATTCCGACTTCGGAGCAGCCTTACATCTTCAACAAGTTTTTCCGCGCCAGCAACGTGGCTTCGGAAAAGCCCGGCACGGGGTTGGGGCTGGCTATCGTCAAATCCATCGTCGATGCCCACCACGGGCGGGTGTGGGTGGAGTCGGAGGTCGGCAAAGGCACGACCTTTACGGTGGTGTTGCCCGGCCTGGAAGGCAGCGCGCCGCCTGAAGCCTGAGATGCCAGCCTGATGACAGAAACAAAAAAACAGCGCCGTGAAAGGCGCTGTTTTTGCTTGAAACGTTACCGTTTTACCGGTGCCGCTTGTATTGTCTTCTCGCCGAAATGAAAACCCATGTGCCGCATGCAGCAAGCAAGAGCAACAAGAGTACCAGGAACGCAGCAGGGTGGGTAAAGAGCAGCGCCAACGCTCCCACTGCCCCTAACGCTGTCAAGAGGCTGGTCAGGTTGGCAATGGCGCTGAACGCAAACGCTTCTTTCACCGAGATCCGGGCCGCGCGGTTGAGAATAAAGTACGCCCCGCCCTCGAACAGAAAGGCAAACGCTTCGCCCGCGGCAAAGGCGAGGCGCACATCGAAAACCAGGAGCGGCATCACAAGCCAGATGACCGGCAGCGAAATCAGGTTGACGATGAGCACATGGTTTGCCTTGATCTTTCGCCACCCTCTGGCATCGGCCGCCACCCATACCAGGGCTTCTACGCCCAAGGTCCACGCGAGCGCCAGCCAAAAGAGGAAGAAGAGCCAGGGGTCAACGAACTCGAAAAAGGTGTAGTCGGAAAGCGGTATCTCTTCTACCTGCAGTGCCCCGCCCTGCACCATGACGTGGTATTTCGCGCTGTAAGATTTTTGAGTAAAGACATTACTCAATAACCGTTGCCCATTGAGTTGTACCACCAACTGGTAGTATTTCCGGGAAGGCATGCCCGCGGCAAGGCAATGGCCGTCTTTGCATGTCAGCCAGATTTTCTCCCAGGGTTCGTGTTCTTCCTCCGGCGGTGGGAAGAGGGTAAATTGCTCACAAGTTGGCGTTTCGCACACCCGCAGCGCAATGTCGGTGATGTTGGGCGTTCCCCCGTCGGTCTGGAAGTAAAAGGTCATGCTGGGCGGCGGCGGCCCGGCGTCGGCTTTGGCGCGCTGCCAGGGGAAGATGCTCAAAAACAGCACCAGCGCCAGCGCAGCGAAAAGTTGGCGTTTGGACACGTTTTATCTCCGTTCATCTCTTCTGATAAGGAGAAACCGCAGATTAAGACTCTATCTGTAACTATTCAGCCTTTGGAAGATAGGCCACGGATAACGCGGATAAAACGGATAGCCGCGAATTTTTAGGACGCCAAGAGCGCCAAGATGTCGCCAAGGCCGCCAAGAAATGGAAGGAAGCGATGTGCTTTTTATCGTTTTTCGCTTAATCGGCGCTAATCTGTGCCAATCTGTGAAATCGGTGGATATTTTTCTGCGAAATCTGTGGAATCTGTGGTTTCTCCCTGCTTGGGCTGAGCAGTTACCTCTATCTGGAAAATATCGTGGTAATGTCATTGCGAGCCCCGAAGGGGCGAAGCAATCCCCTTTTCGGCCGTCAGGAGACTGCTTCGGCGGCTACGCCGCCTCGCAGTGACACAGCGATAGGCTCTAAGCAAATGAACACAGATTGGGTGAAAAACGCTGAAAAACACCACGCTTACTTCCGTTGCTTGACAGTCTTGGCGCCCTCTTTGCGACCTTTGCCTTCTTTCTTTGCGCCTTTGGGTTAACCTCTTGGCGGCCCTGGCGTCATCTTGGCGTCTCAAAATCCGCGCATCCGTGACGATCCGCGTCATCCGCGGCCTGTTGCCTGATGGCTGAACGGTTGCCTCATTTCAGCCCCGGCAGCAGGGCAGGCAGGGCGTCGGGGGCATATTGCGCCACGGTTTCGGCTTCCAGGGCATTGGCGCGGCAAATGGCAGCGTAAAACTCGGCGCTGCTGCGGGGCGTGCGCGCCTGGGTTTCTCTGTCCAACGCCCAGAGGCCGAAGCGCCGTGTCCAGCCGTGGTGCCACTCGAAGCCATCCACCAGCGTGTGGTGCAGGTAAGCCCGCACGGGCCAGTTGAAGTTGATGGCCTGCCAGACCTGGTGCAGGTGCTCTGCCAGATAGCGGGGGCGCAGGGTGTCAGTGGCATCTTCCACCCCGTTGGCGGTGATGAAAATCGGCACGCCAAAGCGCTGCGCCCAGCGGATGCCCTCGAACAGCCCTTCGGGAACCAGCGCCATATCTTCGTGGCCGCTCAAGGGCACGCCGCGCGGCGGGCGGCGGCGGGCATACCACGGCGCAAAGGGCGAGAAGCCCACCACTTCGGTGGTGGTGTAATTCAAGCCGAGGAAGTCGAGGGTGTTGCCGAGTTTGGGGGCGCGGTAGGTGCCCACCCACGCCAACAGCAGCCCGGCGCTCGCCGCTAAGGGGAAATAATTGTTGAACCAGCGGTTGAGAGTGCTGGCCCACACGCGGTCGGGGGGAAACCAGGGGCGGGCGGCCTTCAGCGGGCGGTAATGCGTTGCCAGCCCGACCTGCGCCTCGGGCTGCAGGCGGTGGATGGTTTCATAGGCAGCGGCATGGGCGGCGGCGAGGTGTTCGGCCACGCGCAGCGCGGTTTTGAAATCGCGCTTCCCCGGCGGAAAAAGCCCCGCCACATAGCCCAACGCAGCGAAAGTGTTGGGTTCGTCGAAGGTGCACCAGATGGCGGCGTAGTGTTTGAGGGCGTCCACCACCTTAGAGGCATAAGCGGCAAACAGGCGCGGCGCATCGGCGTTTTCCCAGCCGCCCATTTCGGCAAACCACAGCGGGTCGTCGAAGTGGTGCAGGGTCACGATGGGCGTGATGCCCCGTTCCTGCAGGCCGCGCGCCATCTGGCGGTAATGTTCTAAGGCGTCTTCCGCCCAGCGGTCGGGGGCCGGCTGCACCCGGCTCCACGCTACCGAAAAGCGCAGGGCGCTGTGCCCGCTTTCGGCGGCGCGGTCGAAGTCTTCCCGCCAGCGGCCGCCCCACCAGCCCGCCGCCTGCCCGGCGGTGTGGCCGTCCTGCACTTTCCCCGCGGCTTCCCACGGCTGCCAGGCATCGCCTGTGCTGCCGCCTTCCACCTGACGGGCGGCGGTGGTGGTGCCCCACAGAAAGCCTTTCGGGAAAACGTATCTGACGTCGGCCATGGTTCAGGAAACCACTTCGCCCAGGGCGTCCAGCAGGCGGGTGAGGTGGTCGTAATCGTCCCGCAGCAGGGTAATCAGGTGGCGGGTGGCGCGGGAAACCCACCCGGCATCGCCGCCGTTGCGGTGGGCTTCCTGCGCCTGGCGCAAATGCACGGCAAGCAGTTCGTCCATGGGGAAATCCTGCGCCCGCAAGATGTGGCGGAAGTAGCCCAGTCGCCCCACGGTGGTGAATTCGCGCACTTCTGCGGGCGTGCAGAGGTAGAGGTTGGCG
>JALVOR010000235.1 GCA_027026295.1 Anaerolineales bacterium
CGTCAGGCCGAAGGGCAGTTGACCCAGGCGCAGGCCGCACTGCAACAGGCCGAAGCCCACCGCGATCAGGCCGAGCAAGAGGTGCAGCGCCTCCGCCAGCAGGAGCGCCGCGCCCAGCAGGAGGCCGACCGCGCGGCCCAGGCGTGGGAACTCCGCCGGCGGGAGGCCGAAACCTTAGAGCGCACGTGGCGTACCCTGCAGACCGAAATCGCCCGGCTGGAAGAGGAACAGGCCGCGCTGCAGGCGCGAGTGCAACAGAGCCGGCAGACGCTGCAAGAGCGGCAGCAGGCGCTGCAAGCCTTGGCCGCCACCGAAGCCCATGCCCGCGAAGCCCATTGGCAAACTCAGGTAGCGTTGGCCGAGCAGGCCTTGGCCGGCGCACAGCAGCGTTTGAGCGAACGCCAGCGCGCGCTGGACGACGCTCGGCAGCGCCTGGCCGCCCAAAACCAGCGCTTGGACGACATCGCGCGCCAACTCCAGGCCCTTGCCGCGGAGCACGAACGCTTGCAGGCGCAGGCGCAGGCTTTGGAAACGGACGTCCGGGCGCTGCAGGCCCAAATTTCCCCCTTGCAAAAGGCCATCGAAGAGGACGAAGCCGGCCTGCAAGCCTTGGAGCAACAGGCCGACCGCGCCGCGCAGGCGGTGCACATCGCGGAGCGTCATCACAACCAGGCGCAATTAGCCCTGACCCGCGCCCAAGAGGCGCTGGAGACCCTGCGGCGGCGCATCGAAGAAGACTTGGGCCCGGTAGATTTGACCTACCAGCCCCAGGTGAGCGGGCCCCAACCCCTCCCCTTAGAGGGGATGGTGGTGCATTTGCCCGCGGTGCAGAGCCTGCCCCCCGACCTGGAAGAACGCATCAAAATCCGCCGGGCGCAATTGCGCCGCCTGGGCCCCGTCAACCCCGAGGCCGAAGAGGAATACCAGGAAACCCGAACCCGCTACGAATTCCTGAGCAGCCAGTTGGAAGATTTGCAGCAGGCCGACGCGGACATCCGGCAGGTGATTGCGGAATTGGACGGTCTGATGCACCGTGCCTTTCACAAAACTTACGACGTGGTCAATCGGGAGTTTCGGGCGATTTTCACGCGGTTGTTTGGCGGCGGGAGTGCGCAATTGATTTTGACCGACCCCGACGATGTCACCCGCACCGGGGTGGAAATCGAGGCCCACCTGCCGGGCAAGCGGCCGCAGCGGCTGGCCATGCTTTCGGGCGGGGAGCGGAGCCTGACCGCGGTGGCGCTGATTTTTGCTTTGCTGAAGGCTTCTCCGACCCCGTTTTGCGTCTTGGACGAGGTGGACGCCATGCTGGACGAGGCCAACGTGGGTCGTTTCCGCGATCTGCTGGTGGAATTGAGCGAGCACACGCAATTTTTGATCATCACGCACAACCGCACCACCGTGCAAGCAGCGGATGTGATTTATGGCGTGACCTTGGCGCCGGATGCGACTTCGCAGGTGATGAGCCTGAAATTGGACGATTTGGGGGCTGTGATGCAGCGGTAGGGCGAGGCCCTGCTGTGCGAGGTTTTGGGGGTGGTGCAATTTCGAGCCCGCGCAGGCGAAATTGGCCGCGGATGACGCGGATGGCAACGGATTTCCGCGGATTTTTGAGAGGCCAGGCCGTAAGCAACGGAAGTGAGCCTGGCGCTTTTTCGCGTTTTTCGCCCAATCTGTGCCAATCTGTGGATGTTTTTCTGCGGAATCTGCGTTTCTATCGAAGACCTGGTGGGGCTTTTGACGTTCGCCCCCCAAGGCGCAGCGCCGCGGGTCAAATTACCCGCGAACTGCCGTGCTGTGACGTTGATGCAGGGGGCTGAATGCCAAAAGCGGATGGGGTGCGCTCTGCAGAGTACGAAAGCGAAACGTGAGAAACCCAAGCCCCGTCGTTACAGTAGGCGCACCAAAATAGTGAAATATACATCTTAGACTATGTGATGTTTGTCACTTGTTGTACGCGCTATGTGTGGGTAAGATTAACGCAACGTGAGCGTGCCGCGCGTTCATTTCTCTATTTCAGGAGGTGAATTCATGCAGTACCGAAAACCCCCACGCTGGCTCTGGGTAGCCGCTATCGGATGTCTGCTCATCGCCATGGGCATTTTTGCCCCGCGAGCAGCCTTAGCGGATAGCGGCCCCACAACGCCCCAGCCTTCCCACGTCAGCACGGCCGACCACAGCCAGTTCCCCAGCCTGCAAGGGCCTTTCGAAAACGCCACCGACGTCACCAAGGCGTGCTTGCAGTGCCATAACGAGGCCGATGACCAGGTCATGCACACCATTCACTGGACCTGGGAATACAAAGATCCGGTTTCTGGGGAAACCTTGGGCAAAAAGCACGACATCAACAACTTCTGCATTTCCATCACGTCTAACTGGGCGCGCTGCACCAGTTGCCATGCCGGCTATGGCTGGAAGGACAACAACTTCGACTTCAGCGACGCCACCAAGGTCGACTGCCTGGTGTGCCACGACACCACGGGCACCTACAAGAAGTTCCCTGCCGGGGCGGGTTATCCGGTTTCGGAACCCAAAGAGTTCCCTCCGGGGAGCGGCAAAACGTGGAACCCGCCTGACCTGGCCAACATTGCCCAGCACGTCGGCGAGCCTACGCGCGCCAACTGCGGCGCGTGCCACTTCTACGGCGGCGGCGGCGACGGCGTGAAGCACGGCGACCTGGATTCCACCATGGCGAACCCCCCGCTGGCGGAAGACGTCCACATGTCGCCTGAGGGCGCCAACATGGTGTGCGCCGACTGCCATGCCGAATCCGGCCATGTCATCGCGGGCAGCCACTACAACGCCCATCCCGCCGACACCCACGGCAAAGACCTGCCCGTGAGCGATGGCAACCCGGCCACGTGCGAATCGTGCCACGGCAACGCTCCGATGAAAGACCCCAAACTCAACGACCACGTGGACAAGGTGGCCTGCCAGACCTGCCACATTCCCGCTTTTGCCCGCGGCGGCAAGCCGACCAAGATGTGGTGGGATTGGTCGCAGGCTGGCGACAAAGCCCGCGGCGTGGAAAAAGACGGCCACGGTTGGGTGACTTACCACTTCAAGAAGGGCGAGTTCGTGTGGAAAGAGAACGTCGTGCCCACTTACGCGTGGTTCAACGGCTATCTCGGTTTCACCACCGAAGGGCAAAAAGTCACCCCCGCCGCCGACGGTCTCATCTACATCAACAAACCTCACGGCACCCCCGGCGCGGCGGATTCCCGCATTTACCCCTTCAAGGAATTCCGCGGGCGGCAGGCGTATGACCCGGTGAATCAACTGCTCATCGTGCCGCACCTCTTCCCCTTCAACAAAGAGGACAAGACGGCCTATTGGAAGGGCTTCGACTGGGCTAAGTCCTTCGAGGTGGGCATGGAGACCGCCGACCTGCCCTACAGCGGGCAATACGAGTGGGATGAAACGGTGATGTACTGGCCGATTACCCACATGGTTGCCCCGGCAGAGCAGGCGCTGAGTTGTTCGGAATGCCACAGCCAGCAAAGCCGCCTGGCGGGCATCACGGGCGTTTACATCCCCGGCCGCGACCACAACAAGCCGCTGGACGCGGTGGGCTGGGCGCTTTCTGTGTTGGCGCTGTTGGGTGTGGTCGTGCATGGCGGGCTGCGCATCGCGGCTTCCCGCAAGACCGCTGCCCACAAGTCGTAGAAGGAGAAAAACACCATGAAGAGACTTCACCTTTACACACGATTCGAGCGCCTCTGGCACTGGACGCAAGCCCTCCTCATCATCGGCTTGGGCTTGACGGGCTTCAACATGCACGGCTCGTGGAATCTCATGGCCTTTGAGCAGGCGCATTGGTGGCATGTCCGCCTTGCCTGGGGGTTGGTCGGGCTAACCGCCTTTGCTGCCTTCTGGCACTTCACCACCGGCGCGTGGAAGCAATACATCCCCACCACCGAGCGGCTGAATGCCATCGCCCATTATTACCTGGTGGGCATCTTCCGCAACGAGAAACACCCCTTCAAGAAAAACGAAGTTTCCAAACTGAACCCCCTCCAGCGGCTGACTTACCTGGGTTTCAAGGTTCTCATCGCCCCGGTGATGATTCTCACCGGCCTGCTGATGATTTACTACAACCTGTGGCCGCAATGGGGCTTGAACTGGTCGCTGGGCACGGTGGCTTTGCTCCACACGGCCGGCGCGTTCCTGCTGCTGCTGTTCTTCATCGTACACGTTTACATGACCACCACCGGGCACACCGTTTTCTCGCACATCAAGGCGATGATTACGGGTTACGAAGACCTGCCCGAAGAAGAGGTCGCAGCAGCGGACTAATCGCCTGGGCACACCAAACAAAAAAAAGCCTGGCAGCGCATTGCTGCCAGGCTTGCTTTTCAAGGGGAACTGTTCAGCCTCAGGCAGATAGCCCGCAGATGAACACGGATGGGCACGTATTTTTTGGCACCAAGGCTGCCAAGATGACGCCAAGAGCACCAGGCGGGGCGGGACGGCGTCCCGCCCTACAACAAACGCACTCGATCCAAAGCGAACTCTCTGTGTTTTCTATACCTTCTCTGTGGCTTCTGTGTTTTTGTCTGTGTAATCTGCGGTTTTCCCTTACTGAGGCTGAACGAATACTCCGGGGAAACCGCCGCGGCGCTACACCTCGGTGAGCGCGACGAAAACCTGCGGGCGACGGCGGGTCTCGTTGAACAGATACGACTTGAGCATCTGCTCCACATCGCGGCGCACATCGCCGTGGGCGCCCTTCACCGTGCGGGCAACCCGCCGCCGGATGGCGTCCACCAGGTCTTGGGCGTCGCCAGTGTGCACGAAACCGCGGGTGATGATTTCCGGTTCGTCCAGCAAATGGCCGGTGTTGGCATCCAGCGCGAGGTTGACCACCACCAGGCCATCGCGCGCCAGCGCCTCGCGCTCGCGCAGCACTTTCATATCCACCTCACCAACGCTGCCGCCATCCACGAACACCCAACCGCCGGGCACACGCTCGCCCAAGCGCATTTCGCCATCGTGGAATTCGATGACCTGACCGTTTTCCACAACGGCAATGTGGTCGGCAGGCAAGCCAAGTTCCCGCGCCATGGCAGCGTGCTGGTGTAAATGCCGCAGTTCGCCGTGCACGGGCAGCAGGTACTTCGGCTGCACCAGGTGGAGCATCAACTTCATTTCTTCCTGGCTGGCGTGGCCGGAGACATGCACCGGCGCAATGGGGTCATAAATCACCCGCGCCCCGCGGCGGAAGAGGCGGTTGATGGTGCGGTAAACGTTTTCCTCGTTGCCCGGAATGGGGTGCGAAGAAAGCACGATGGTATCGCCTTCCTGGATATCAAAAGCGCGGTTGGTGCCCATGGAAAGCCGCCCCATGATGGACGACGGCTCGCCCTGCGAACCGGTGCACATCAGCACCACCTGCTCGGGGGGCAGTTTGAGGGCTTTATCGAGGGGCACGATCATCGCTTCGGGTATATCAAGGTAGCCGAGTTTGCGCGCCATTTTGGCGTTTTCCACCATGCTCATGCCCACAAAGGCTATTTTGCGCCCGTGCTGCAACGCCACATCGGCCACCTGCTGCATGCGGGAAATCAGCGACGCGAAGGTAGCCACCAGAATGCGCCCCGGCGCTTCCCGGAAGACAGCATCAAGCGCCGGAACGATGACCTTTTCGGAAGGCGTCCAGCCCTTTTTGTCGGCGTTGGTGGAATCGGCCAGCAGGGCGAGCACGCCGCGGCGGCCAAATTCCGCCAGTTTGCCGAAATCGGTCGGCCAGCCGTCCACCGGGGTGTGGTCGAACTTGTAGTCGCCCGTCTGCACCACCAGCCCGGCGGGGGTGGTAATGCCTACACCCACCGCGTCAGGGATGGAGTGGCTGACGTGGAAGAATTCCACCTTGAAGGGGCCAATTTTGACGGCTTCGCCAGCGCGCACGGTGTTGCGCTGCACTTTGTCCTTCAAGCCGCCGCGGGCGAGTTTAACCTCGATAAGCCCCATGGTAAGGGGCGTGGCATAAAGCGGGGCATTGATCTCTTCCACCAGGTGACGCACCGCGCCAATGTGGTCTTCGTGGCCGTGGGTGAACACCACGCCGCGAATCTTGTGCCGCTTGTCCAGCAAATACTGAAAATCGGGCACGATGTAATCGATGCCTAACATGTCGTTGGTGGGGAACATGATACCTGCATCGACGATGAGGATATTGTCCCCGTACTCGTAGGCGGTCATGTTCTTGCCGATTTCACCGGCACCGCCCAAGGGAATAATACGTAAGGGCTTACTCATAAACTAACCTCTCTGGTTCAAAAAATTAACCGGCCTGAACGCCGGGAAGGGTCGCAAGGATGCTTGCGCGTCATGGCGAGGCGGGGCAACACGCATGGAGGCCGAGCGAGGGGAGGATCACTTCGTTTGTCAGCGAAAACGGAAGAGATTTCCGGCAAAGCACCAGAGACGCTGCCCCCCATGACTGCCTCCGCATTGTAGCACAGAACCCAACCCCTGTAAAGCAAACGCCCGCGGGCGTGAACCCGCGGGCGTGGATGTCGCTGCCCTGTCGGTTTAGTATTCCGGCATCGGCGGGGCCGCCGGCTTTTCTTCCGGAATTTCGGTAATCAGGGCTTCGGTGGTGAGAATCATCGCGGCGATGGAAGCAGCGTTCTCCAGCGCGCCCTTGGTCACCTTGGCGGGGTCAATCACGCCAGCGGCAATCATGTCCTCGTACTTGCCGCTGATGACGTTGAAGCCAATGTGGGCATTCTTCTGGACTTCCTGCTCGCGGCGGACGTTGTCTTCGATGACTGCGCCATCGAGGCCAGCGTTCTCGGCAATCAGGCGCATGGGCATCACCAGCGCCTTGCGGACGATGTTCACGCCCATCTGGGCATCTTCGTCGTCCATCTTCAGGTCGTCGAGGGCGCTGATGGCGTTCAGCAGCGCCACGCCGCCGCCGGGCACGATGCCCTCTTCCACCGCAGCGCGGGTCGCGGAGACGGCGTCTTCCACGCGGTGCTTCTTTTCCTTCAGTTCGGTCTCGGTGGCAGCGCCCACGCGGATGACCGCCACACCGCCGGCCAGTTTCGCCAGGCGTTCCTGCAGTTTCTCGCGGTCATAATCGCTGGTGGCGCGCTCGATTTCCACGCGAATCTGCTCCACGCGGGCTTCAATGGCCTTGGAGTCGCCCTTGCCGCCCACGATGGTGGTTTCTTCCTTAGAGGAAACTACCTTCTCGGCGCGGCCCAGGTCGTCGAGGGTCACGCTTTCCAGTTTACGGCCGGTCTCCTCGGAAATCACGGTGCCGCCGGTGAGGATGGCAATATCCTGCAGCATGGCCTTGCGGCGGTCGCCGAAGCCCGGCGCCTTGACGGCGAGGACGTTCAGCATGCCGCGCAGTTTGTTGAGCACCAAGGTCGCGAGGGCTTCGCCGTCCACATCTTCGGCGATGATGACCAGGTCGCGCTTGCCAATCTGCACCAGTTTCTCGAGGATAGGCACGATGTCCTGTGCGGCGGAGATCTTCTTGTCGTGGAGCAGGATGAAGGGCTCTTCGATCACCGCTTCCATGTGTTCGGGGTCGGTGATGAAGTAGGGCGAAATGTAGCCGCGGTCGAACTGCATACCTTCGACATACTCGGTCTCGAAGGCCATGCCCTTGGATTCTTCCACGGTAATCACGCCGTCGTTGCCGACCTTGTCAAAGACATCGGCAATGAGTTCGCCGATCTCTTTATCCTGGGCGGAAATCGAGGCGACGTGGGCCATTTCGTCCTTGGTGGAAATCTCAATGGCCTGTTCGCCGATCTTGGCGGAAACCGCCTTGGCGGCGGATTCAATGCCGCGCTTGAGCAGCATGGCGTTTGCCCCAGCAGCCAGCGCTTTCAGGCCCTCGGTCACGATGGCGTGCGCCAACACGGTGGAGGTGGTGGTGCCGTCACCAGCAATGTCGTTGGTCTTGGTGGCCGCCTCTTTCAGCAGTTGGGCGCCCATGTTTTCAAACGGGTCTTCCAGTTCGATTTCCTTGGCAACGGAAACACCGTCGTGGGTAATCGAGGGAGAGCCGAATTTGCGGTCCAATGCCACGTTGCGGCCCTTGGGGCCCAGCGTGGTCGCCACGGCGCGCGCCAGCACATCGACGCCGCGCTGGAGTTTTTGTCGTGCTTCATCGCCAAATACAATCTGCTTTGCCGTCATGGTCTCACTCCTTGCTATGGGAATTGTGGCGCAGGTTGCGCCCAGAATGCTCACAAAGAAATTAGCACTCCCGAAAATAGAGTGCTAATTTGCGCTTTTATCTTACCCGCCTTATAGGGCGAAGTCAACCCCGCGCGAGGGGTTTCTAACAAAACTCTGATATAAGTGGGCGGTGTTCCAGTATTTCAGTATCCCCGTGTGGCTGGGAACAGTCGAGCACAAAACGGTTAGGGCTGAGGGGTAGCGGTGGGTGAAGGCGTTAGGGTGGGCGTCGCCGCCTGCCCTTCACCGGCAAGGGTGCGGCAAATGGCGCGGTTTTCCCGAATGATGCTGCTCAACACCGGGTCATTGGGGTAAACACGCTCCACTTTATCCAGCACCGGCTTGGCTTCATTGCAATGGTTCAACGCTGCCAACACCGAGCCGTAACTGACATAGTAAAAGCCCACCGTGCGGTCGGTGAGGGGCAACGCCTGCACGGGCTGCCCCTTCAAATCATCAAAACCGACAAAGCGCTTGCGCAAATCGTCAATGATTTTCTGGGTTTCTTCAGCAGAGCAGCCCTGCACCGCGCATTTCAACACCGGCACCGAGCCCTCGTAGTTGCGCGCCTTGATGTAAATGATACCCAACTCGGCATAGGTGTTGGGGTTGGTGGGGTCCATCAGCAAGGCACGCTCGGCGTTGCGGGCGGCGATGAAGAATTCCCCCATTTGTGCATAGGTTTTCGCAATCGCGATGTAGGGCATGGGGTCGTTGATGCCCAAACGCTGGTTGATTTTGGCGGCCTGGTCGAAGAAATCCAGCGCTTTCTGGTAAAGCGCCCGGCGATAAGCGGGGCTGGCCTGCGCCGAGCCGCCCAGGTGCCGGTAAACCAGCCCAGCGCGCAAGTAGAAAATGGTCAGGTTCGGCGCAAGTTGAATAGCCCGCTTGTATTCCTGGATTGCCTTGTTGTATTGCCCCAAAGTTTCCAGTACAGCCGCGTACACGCGGTGGGTATCGAGCAAATCAGGGCCGTATTGTACCGCCAGTTCGGCGTAGTCGCTCGCCTGCAACCATTTCTGCTGGTCGAGAAGCACTTCGGCATAATATGCCAGCGCCAGGGGGTCATTCTTGGCAAGCACCAGCGCCCGCGAGGCTTCGCTTTCCGCTTCGGCAAGCCAGCGGTCGGACTCTTCAATCGAGGCAAGGTTCGAGGTCGCCAGCCAGTCCAGCGCAAAGGCGCGCACCGCGTGGGTGCGAGGGGCATCGGGGGCAACCTCCACGGCTTTGTCTGCCGAAGCCAGCGCCTCCTGCCGCCGCACGAATTTCTGCTCGTCGGTGGGCAGCAGCGCCGAGGAATACACCTGCACGCGCGCCAGTTCCGCCCACAACTGGCCGTTGCGCGGGTCGAGGCGCGCCGCCATTTGATATGCCCCGATGGCAGCATCCAGGTCGCCAGCCATGAACTGCGCTTTACCTTCCTCAGCCCAGGAAAGCGCGCTGCGGGTGGGCGTGGGGGTAGGCGCAAACAACTGCGGCCTTTGCACCGCCCCGGAAAGCAACCCCCAATCCAGCGCCGCTCCCAACAACGCCAGCACGATGTAAACTGCCACCCACAACGGGCGCGAGCGCCTTTCCGGCGGGGTGAAGCGAATATCGTCACCTTGAAGTTCCATAATTCAGCCTGTCTGGTGCGCCTCGAATCCCCTAAGGCGTAGGCGTAGGCGTTCCCTCGCCCTCGGCAGGCGTGGTTTGCGTCTGCGCGGCGCACAAACTGATGCCCTCATTGGCATTGTAGGTGGCGATCTCATCGGTGGGTACGCCTGCCAGAATGGCTTGAAAAACCGGCAAGGCTTCGTCGCAGCGCCCGATTTTGACCAACGCCAGCCCATATTCGCTGTAATAATCGGCCACCCGCCCGTAATCCAGCGGCAGGCCTTCCACAATCACGCCGTCGTCGGTAGTACCGCCCTTCACCGCCAGCGCCAGTTCCTTCACTGCGTCGGCATATTTGCCGTTTTTGTAGAGAATGATGCCATAGTTGCCGTGCATGTAAGGGTTGCCAGGGTCTTCCTCGGCGGCTTTGGCCGCATATTGCAGTGCGCGGCCATACTGGCCTTCCAAGGCATAGGTGGTGGCAATGTAGGCGTCGGGCATGGGGTCGGCAGGGTTGAGGGCGTTGGCGTTGGAAAACTCCGTCACCGCATCGTTGTATTCCCCCTGCGCCCGGTAGAGCAGCCCCAACGCAATGTGTAGGCTGGGGATGTTGTCGTTGATGGCCAATGCCGCCTTGTATTCCTCGATGGCGCGGTCATAGAAGCCCTCGGAAAAGAGCACATAGCCGTAAATCTGCCGCACTTCCAGCACGCTGGGGGCGAGATCCAGCGCCTTGCGAATTTCCTCGTCGGCCTTGGGGTAGAGCTCTTGGTCGGCATAAAGCGCCGCGAGGAAAGCATGGGCAAGGGCGTTCTCGTCGTCGATTTCCAGGGCGCGTTGCAACTCGGTTTGCGCTTCCACATCGTTGCCCAGTTTGTAGAGGGCATAGCCGCGCAGGGCATGGGCAAGGGCATAATCGGGGTTGAGCAGCAACGCGTTCTCGGCGCTGGTGAGGGCGGCTTCATACTGACCTGCCAGCAACTGCACACGCGCCAATGCCGCGTGCAGCGAGGGCTGGTCAGGCTCGCTCAAAATCGCTTTCTGGTAAGTCTGAATTGCCACTTCCAACTGCCCTTTGCGGAAGGCTTCTTGCGCCTGCGCCAGGTAGGCTTCCGGATTGACCGTGGGCGTGGGCGTGGGCACGAAGGGTTTGGGCATGGCCGGCACCACGACCTGGTTGACGTACACCATCACCAGAATCAGCACCACCAGCACAACCAACCGCAGAGGATGACTGGGTTTGCGCCGTCTGCGACGCATGCTCCATTTACTGCCTCGAAGTTCCATAGGCTTCATCATAACCCGCTTGCAGGAAGGCGTCAAGCACGCGCGCAGCGCCAGGACGCAAGCAAAATGTGTAGAAATGGTTGCCCCGCCATGGTGTGAAGGCAAAGGCACAAAACCGCAGAAAACACCGAACGCCACTGAAAACACAGAAACAAAGCAATTCGTGAAGCGCTACTTCGTCAATTCATAGAAAGCCAAAGCAACGCCATGCCGAATTCAACCTCTTCTGCGCCTCTTTGTGCCCTTCTGTGCCCTGGCGTTATTCCTTCTTGGCGCCTTTGGCAACCTGAAAATCCGTGACCATCCGTGTCATCCGTGGTCTGTTTTTCCAAAGATGAACAACCACGCTTCTACAACATTTGCTTGCCCCCCAGCGCCATAGAAAACACAGAGATGCTTTGCGCTCTTTGCCTTCTTCGCCCCTTAGAGCCTATCCGAAAATTCTTTGCAGATGTGTCACTGCGAGGCGGGCTGAGCAGTGACGAAGCCCGCCGAAGCAGTCTCCTGGCCGATAAAAAGGGGGATTGCTTCACCCCGGAGCCTGCGCCGAGCGCAGCGAGGGAAGGCTCGCAATGACACCACCAGGATATCTTTCGGGAGAGTCTTAGCGTTACAAAAAAATCCCCGCGGCTGTGCGCGGGGATTCGTTTTTGCTGCTGTTCCCAGGCTACGGCTGGGTTTGCGGCTGGGGCTGCTGGGGTTGCTGCATGGCGGCCAGCAGCGCGCGCACTTGCTGCTCTACATCGGGCGGCAAATTTGGCTCGGTGGGCACCACTTGTTTCCACAGGTCATAAATTTCGATGGTGCTCTCCGACTTCGCCTTTGCAAGCCAATCCCGGAATGCCTGCTGTTGCGCCATCTGGTATTCGTAATCGGCAAGGGGGCGGTCAGCGTGGCCGAGCGCCTGAATGATGTGCCAGCCATATTGCGTTTGCACAGGCTCGCCGATTTCGCCAACCTTCAGCGAGAAAGCCGCATCCTCGAAAGGTTTCACCATCTGCCCGCGGCCAAACCAGCCCAAATCACCGCCCCGGTCTTTGGTGCCCGGGTCAGTAGAGTATTGCGCTGCG
>JALVOR010000236.1:0-7612 GCA_027026295.1 Anaerolineales bacterium
CGTCTTATAGGTGTCAGGATCCACCAGGGTGTCGGCGTAGATATCCACGTCGCCAGCCTGCAAGCGAGCAATCGCCTGCTCCTGGTCAAAAGTGGAAACCACGACCTCGTCCACCCACGCGCCATTATGCGGCACAGGGGTCGGCGTAGCGGTCGGCGCCTCGGTCGGGGCCTCGGTCGGCGCCGCAGTGGGCGCCTCGGTCGCCGCAGGCGCCTCGGTCTTTTCCGGCGCTGCAGGAGTCGGCGTTGCAGTCGGACCGCAGGCCGTCAAAACCATCGAGGCCGCGATCAGCAGGGCAAACGCCACATACCAAAAACGCTTACTCATCTTTCTCCTCCTAAGATTTAGGTAAGGAATAGGGGGAACACAAACGAAACAAGGTTGCTGCACAGGACACGTCACTCAATTGATGTCCGGCATCACCTCCTTTCATCATAGCATAAAAATAGCACAAAGGGGGTGTTTCGTCAAGCCAATCACTCTGCTAACAAACCCTGGCTCACAAGCGGGGAAAAACGGGCACTTCAACGACCTTATGGCGGCGGCAGCACCGTCCACGGGTTGATGAAACCACCCTTGTAACGCACCTCAAAGTGCAGGTGGGGGCCGCTGGAATTGCCGGTCGAGCCGCCCAGGCCAATCAACTGTCCCTGGAACACGCTCTGCCCGCAATGCACATTCACCTGGCTCAGGTGGGCATACAGCGTCTGGTAACCGTTGCCGTGGTCAATCATAATCATGTAGCCATAGCCCACGGTGGACCAGCCCGCAAACACCACCACACCGGAATCTGCCGCGTAGATGGGGCCGCCCACCCAGATACCAAGGTCAACGGCAAGGTGGCTGGGGCCATAGTTGTTGCCGACCAGACGGTGCATCGGCGTCGGCCACACGAACGTGCCCGTGCCCACGGCGCCAGTGTAGCCGCCAGGGCAGGCACCCGGCCCCAGGTAACCCAACGATACGCCGGCTTTGCCGCGCGGAATCGTCGGCACCACCCACTGCTTGAAAGCACGCCGCCCGCCAGGCACCATCACCCATTGCCCCGGCTCCACTCTGGGGTTCAGCGGGTCGATGTGGTTGCCTTCAAAGTTCAAGATCGCCTTGGGGTCGGCTTTGAACTTCCGGGCCACGCTCTCGAATGTATCGCCTTCTTTCCATTTATAGTATACGCCGTTCACCGGCGGTACCTTGAGCACCTGCCCCGGCGCCAGCATGTCAGGATTATCGCGCAACACGCCATAGTTTGCCCACAGCAAGGTCTCCGGCGTAATGCCAAACTTGCGGGCAATGCCAAAGAGGGAATCGCCCATCTCGACGGTGTATTCAATCACATCCACCCGCGAGCGGGAAGGAATAATCGTATGCAGCACGAAACCGCGGCGCACGCCATCGGTGGCGTTTTGCTGCACCAACGGTGGCAGCACCACAGGCTGCGAGCCGCCTTCCGGCCGACCAGAAGGTACTGGCGCTGCCCACACTGAAACCGGCACCAGCACCGCTACCACCAAGAGCAACAGGGCAACCACGCCCAACTTTCGTCGCCACTGCATGGTCAAATCTCCTCGTGGAGCGTTTCCAGGAATTCCATGTTGCTGCGCGTCTTGCGTAAACGCTCCAGGATGGCTTCGGTAGCCATCGTGATGTCCATGCCCGCGCCGTGGGGCGGCGGGGTGATCATTTGCTGGAACATGCGGCGCATCAGCCATACCCGCTGGGTGATGTCCGGCCCCAAGAGCACCTCCTCGCGCCGCGTACCCGAGCGTTCGATGTCAATGGCCGGGAAAATGCGGCGTTCCTGCAGCCGCCGCGAGAGGTGCAATTCCATATTGCCCGTGCCTTTGAACTCTTCGTAAACCACATCGTCCAGCCGCGAACCGGTATCCACAAGGCACGTCGCGATAATGGTCAACGAACCGCCCTCCTCGATGTTGCGCGCCGCGCCGAAGAACTGCTTGGGCGGGTAAAGCGCCGAGGGGTCAATGCCGCCGGAAAGCGTGCGCCCGGAGGGCGTCACCACCAGGTTGTAGGCACGGGCAAGGCGGGTGATGGAATCCAGCAAAATCACCACATCGCGCCCGATTTCCACCAGGCGCTTGGCGCGTTCCATCGCCACCTCGGCCACCCGCACGTGCTCGGTGACCGGCTCGTCGAACGTCGCGGCAATCACCTCGGCGTCTACCGAACGATCCATGTCGGTCACCTCTTCCGGGCGCTCGCCGATGAGGGCAACCATCAGATGCACGTCAGGGTAACGTTGCGAAATGGCATTGGCAATCTGTTTTAGAATGGTAGTTTTGCCCGCTTTGGGTGGCGAAACAATCAACCCACGCTGGCCGCGCCCGATAGGAGCAACCAGGTTAATCAGTCGCGTGGCAATCGCGTAACGGTCGGTTTCCAGGTCAAAGCGCTCGTCGGGGTAAATCGGCACCAGCGACTCGAAGCGCGGGCGGTCCAGGGCGGTTTCTGGCGGCAGGCCGTTGATGGTCTCAATGCGGCTGAGGCCGTAATAACGCCCGCTTTCCCGCGGAGGGCGGACATAACCGATGATCAAATCGCCGTTGCGCAGGTTATAGCGGCGAATCTGCGTCGGCGAAACGTACACATCATCGGGACCCGAGCGATAGTGCTGGGTGCGCAGGAAACCCACGCCCTCGTTCATGATTTCCAGCACGCCGCCGCGGATTTCCAGCCCATCGGCTTCGGCTTCCGCCCGCCGAATGGCAATCAGCAACTCTTCTTTCTTCATCCGCCAAGCGCGAGGAATACCCATCTCGCGGGCTTTCTGGCGCAAATCGGCCAGGGTCTGTGCTTCAAGTTCTGAAATTTTCATAGACAATTCACCTCAACGCAAAGGCATCCGCCACACCGTCACGCGTGTGCAGATGCAACAGTTTCATCAGCAATATGACACCGCCCCAAAAGTGTCCTGCCTGCGAAGATATAATGGCATATGGTAATAAAAAAGGGGGAAAAGAGAGATTTGCAAATCCTGGCATGCACTCAATGCGCTTGATTATAGCACATTTTGGCAGGAAAACCGCTTTCTTCGAATTCGCAGGGTGCAAGCAAAATGTGTAGAAATGATTGCCCTGCTATGGTGTGAGGGCAAAGGCACAAAACCACAGAAAACACAGAAACAAAGCAATTCGTGAAGCGTTACTTCGCCAATCCGTAGCATCCGCAGCAATGTTTTGTGCTCTTTGCAATCTTTGCGCCTTAGCGTTACAAAAAATCCATGTGCATCCGCGCCCATCCGTGTCATCCGTGGCCTGTCTTCCCAAGACCGAACTGCAACATTTGCCTGCACCCGAATTCACGCCCGTCACATGGCCGTGCTAAAATAAAACCGCCGGATGGCACTTTCTGGTCCCCAAGGAGGCAACATGAGCGAGCACATTTCCTCCAGCCCGCCCGGCGTTCCCCTGCCGGAACACGGCGACTGCTTCGTTTGCGGGCACAGCAACCCCAAGAGCATCGGCATCACCTGGTACGTGCTGCCCAACGGGCACATCACCACCACTTTTGCCTTCACCAAAGCCCAACAGGGGCCGCCCGGCTTCCTGCATGGCGGCGCTTCGGCAGCCGTGCTCGACGAGGCCATGGGCGCTGCCGTGTGGTCGGCGGGCTATCCGGTGGTTTCCGTCAACCTGAACATCGACTACCACCAGCCGGTGCCGTTAGGCGTGCCTGTCACCGTAGAAGCCCACATCACCGGGCAAGACGGCAAAGCCTTGCACACAGAAGCCGAAATCCGCCTGCCCGACGGCAGCGTGGCCGTCAGCGGGCGCGGCATCTATGTTGCTGCGCCCAAACTGTTCAATCAGGAAGCCGTTCAGGCCTGGTTAGGTAAAGAAACCAAGGAAGAAGAGTAACCTTTCAGCCCCAGCAAAGAGGAAACTACAAAAAGCACCACAGAAAACTCGAAAAACGGAAAGGCTGTGTTCTTGCCACAAACCGCTATTTGCCGTAACTCTCGCGCACGGCCTGCAACTTTGCCACCGCCTCGGGCGAAAGCGGGGAAGGCTTCCCCGCCATGTAAGCCCACAACAGTGTTTTAGCGGTGTGCTCCAGCACTTCCAGCCGCATGGCTGCCTCGGCCACGGTACGCCCCACGGTGAGGGAACCGTGGCGCGCAAGCAAAACCACATTGTGGTCGGCAATCCACTCGACAATGGCGGCCTGATTCTCGGGTGTGGAAGGTGTGGCATACCTCGTGGTCGGCACCTCGCCCAGCAGCAGCACGGCCTCGGGCAAAATTGGCTCGCTGAGGGAGATACCTGCCACGGTAAGCGCCACGGCAGCCGCAGGATGCGCATGCACCACGGCCTCCACATCGGGGCGGCGGCGGTAGACTTCCAGGTGCATCGGCAATTCCGAAGTCGGCTTCAGGCCACGCATGCCCTTCAGCACCTCGCCTTCCAAACTGACCACAAGCAGTTCTTCCGGTTGCAGACGCCCTTTCGGCACCCCCGAAGGCACAACCAGCACCTCTTCGGCACTCAAACGGGCCGAAAGATTGCCCGATGGGCCAGGCAACAACCCTTGCGAGTCCAGCCGCCGGGCGGCTTCCACAATTTCACGCCGTAGCACCCACGCATCTCGTCGCATAACACCTCGTCAGTCTGTCCGGGTAAAAACATCAATTTTGCGGCGGTTTACCAACATGCCAAGCGCCTCGACCCGCAAATTGGGGAACAACACCGCCCGCATCGTGCCATCATAGAATGCCAGGAAATCGCCGCCCTTGACCAAAATAGTCGCGGGGTCGAACTGTCCCGGCCAGTTGAAGACTCCCGAAAGTTCGAAAACCTGCGAAATCGCCGCCACACGATATTGCAGCACGCGCGAGAAACCGCTACGGGTCACACCCAGGGGGCCAAGATCCTCGCGCGTTTGCAGGCAAACAACGTGAATGCCCCGCTTGGTCAACTCTATCGACTTATAACGCGCCGCCAGTTTGGTGGGCATATGCAGCCGCGCCAATGTCGCATCCTGCACGCGCATATAAGAACTGTCGTCATTGAGCAAGCCGAAAAGGCCGCTCCTCGTTATCCGCACTTTGCCCACGACCCGGTAACTGGCCGTATAAACATCCACTGTTATCAAACGATTGGTCAACCCCATGGCACCCTTCCTCAGGAGAAGGAAACGCTTTTAAGTGGATCGGAAAACTCGCCGGGCTTCTGCCTCTCTTCTCGCCCCCGCCGCTCCCCCTATGTCGCGACGAATCATTTCTCCGCCACAGACCGGCGGCTGCCTGCATCGACAAGGTGGGCATCCTGCCGCGGGCGATGCTGCATGGGCGGGGAAAGCAGCGTGTAAAGCCATCCCAACGCCCGTTCGTCGTATTCCACGTAGCCGCAGATATCGCACACCCACGCCGGGAAATGGGGTACAGTGATCAACTGCTCCCCTACCATCGTGAAATAGGTCAATTCACGAGGGTGCAACACGCCTGCACGGCATTTGGGACAAGGATAAGTGGTCTCATTCGTCATCGCGTCGTCACTACTTCCAAAAGGCTATGCCACCACTGTTATTTTACTTCAAATTACCGCTCCCCGCCACCTCATACGCGGGCGGCCTCAGTATCCGCCAGGCATCCATTGGCCAGTAAACCAAAACGGCCTTACCCACAATAGAATCCATCGCCACCGGCCCCAAAATGTGCGAATCGGTGGAATTGTTGCGGTTGTCGCCCAACACGAACACCTTGCCGGTGGGGACGTTCCACGCTCCGTGGTAGCGCGGCGGCTCCAGAATGTAGGGTTCGTTCAGTCGCTTGCCGTCAATGTAAACTGCGCCGCCGCGGATTTCCACATGCTCGCCGGGCAGGCCAATGATGCGCTTGATGTAATCCTCATCCGCCGAGTGCCTTGGGGCGTTAGCAAACGTGCTGGGGTGGAAAATCACGATATCGCCGCGATGGGGCTCGCCGAAGCGATATGCCAGGCGGTAAACCAGCACGAATTCGCCGCTTCGGAACGTTGGGCGCATACTGTACCCCTGCACCTGCACCCGCACCGTGAGGGCGTTGACGGCAAAGTAAATCAGGGCCGCCAAAACCAAGGTCTGCACCACCTCCCACAGGAGCGTAAGACAGCCACGCGCCGCCCGCCGGGCGCGGGAGGGCTTCGGAGCAGGGGTGACGTCGAAATCAGCGTAGTCGTTGTTCAATTCAGGTTGCACAATGGGCTCTCGCAAATGAAGAAGTTGCAGATGCTCCAACTGTTCGTCGGCAAATTTGTGTCTGCTCAATTAGCGGAATGAAACACAGAGGTCACAGAAACCTACAGAAAACACAGAAAGGGGAATTTTTTGAATTTCTGTGCCTTCCGTGCTAATCTTTGTGCAATTTGTGTTCCCTGCCAATCGGGAGGTTTTTCTGCGGAATCTGTGGCCTTCTCTCGCCGAGGCAAAGCAGTTATGAAATCACGCCGCCTGCCGGGCTTCGGCCACGATTTTCACGCCCGCGCTGGCGCCAATGCGGTTTGCGCCCGCGGCAATCATCGCCTGGGCAGCCTCATACGAGCGGATGCCGCCCGCAGCCTTCACACCCAGTTCGTCGCCCACCACCGCCCGCATGAGCGCGACGTCTTCCACCGTCGCGCCGCCGGGCCCAAAACCGGTGGATGTCTTCACGAAATCCGCCCCAGCCTGCTTCGCCAGCAGGCAGGCGGCAACCTTCTCCTCGTCGGTCAGCAGCGCGGCTTCGATGATGACCTTGACAATGGCGCCCGCAGGGTGCGCCGCGGCCACCACCGCGTGAATGTCGCGCTCCACAGCATCGAAACGGCGGCTCTTCAGCGCGCCGATGTTGATGACCATATCGATTTCCGTCGCGCCGTCGGCAATCGCAGCCAGAGTTTCGTAGGCTTTCACTTCGGGCAGCGTGGCCCCTAACGGAAACCCCACCACGGTGCAGACTTCCACCTCGTCCACATCGGAAAGCAGGTCGGCGGCAAGGCGCACATACCACGGATTGATGCACACCGAGGCAAAGCGATAGCCGCGCGCTTCGGTGCACAGTTGCACGATTTGCTGCGCCGTGGCTTCGGGTTTGAGCAGCGTGTGATCAATCATGCGGGCAATGCCTTCAGCGGGGGCATCGGTGGAAGGCAGCGCCACGCGGGCAGCAAGCACTTCGCCATCGGCAAACACCGTGGTGGCCGTGACGCCGTGGCTTGCTTCGGTAAAAATTTCCAGTTCACCATCGCCCTGCAAGGCGGCTTCCACCTCGCGGTTGACGCGGGCAATCAGTTCTTCTGGGGGTTCAGGCATCGTTCCTCCGGGTGTGGTCATTTGATAACCGTTCAGCCGCAAGAAAACAGACCACGGATGACACGGATAATCACGGATGCTCGCGTTTTTTAGGACGTCAAGGGCACAAGCAAATGCAGCGTGCCCTCTACCTTTCAAAGTTTTTCACCCAATCGGTGCTAATCTGTGAAATCGGTGGACATTTTTCTGCAAAATCTGCGTGATCTGTGGTTTCTCCTCACTAAGACTCTATCCGAAAAATATCGTTAGGACTTACGCAGTTGCTCGTAGAAGCGCTCGTTTTCATGTCATGGCGAGCCGCCATAGGCGGCGAAGCCATCTCCCAGAC
>JALVOR010000236.1:7622-12110 GCA_027026295.1 Anaerolineales bacterium
ACTGCGTAACTCCTAATCGTAATGATGTCATTGCGAGCCCCGAAGGGGCGAAGCAATCCCCTTTTGGGCGGCCAGGAGACTGCTTCGGCGGCTGTGCCGCCTCGCAGTGACACACCTGCGAAGAATTTTGCAGATACGTCATTTGTTCTTCTTCCGCAGCACCAGCCGAATGGGCGTGCCGGGGAAAGGGTGGGCTTCCCGCAGGCGGTTTTCGATGTAACGCCGATAACTGAAGTGCATCAAGTCGGGGGCATTGACCTGCAGCACGAACGTGGGCGGGGCAACGCTGACCTGCGAGCCGAAATAAATCTTCAGCAAGCGGCCTCCCTTGCTGGGCGGCGGGTGCCTGTCCATGGCTTCCTGCAAAATGCGGTTGATGAACGAGGTGGGCAGGCGGGTCAGGCGGGCTTCGTTGACCTGCAAGGCAGTGGGCAAAAGTTTGTGCACCCGCTGGCCGGTCTTCGCCGAAACGAAGAGGATGGGGACGTAATCGAGAAAATGCAGTTTCTTGCGGATTTCCTCGATGTATGCCTGCATGGTGTAGGTGTCCTTTTCCACCGCGTCCCACTTGTTGACCACCACCACCACGCTCTTCCACGCTTCGAGCACGAAACCGGCGATGTGGGCATCTTGCGCGCTGATGGGCGTGGTGGCGTCGAGCACCAGCAGGGCAACATCGGCGCGCTGAATGGCGCGGAACGAGCGCAGCACGCTGTATTTTTCCACCCCCGGCGCAATGCGCCCCCGGCGGCGGATGCCCGCGGTGTCGATGAGGGTCATCGGCGTGCCGTCGTAAGTGAGGTAAGTATCCACTGCGTCGCGGGTAGTGCCGGCAATCGGGCTGACAATGGCGCGTTCCTCGCCCAGCAGGCGGTTGAGCAGGCTGGATTTGCCGACATTGGGCTTGCCCACAATGGCAATGGCGACGCGGTCTTCCTCTTCGTCGGAAGGCGGCGCGGGCGGCAGCGCATCCACCAGAGCATCGAGCAAATCGCCCGTGCCGGTGCCGTGCATGGCCGAAATCGGATACGGGTCGCCCAGGCCAAGTTCGTAAAACTGCGCCGCCTCAGCAAAACGTTCCACGCTATCGCACTTGTTCACCGCCAGCACAATCGGCGGGAAGGGCTTGCCCTCGCGCTGGCGCTGGTAACGGCGCAAAATGTCGGCCACTTCGCGGTCGGCGGGCGTCACGCCGCTTTCCACATCCACCAGAAAGAGCACCGCGTCGGCGTCTTCCACCGCCATTTGCGCCTGGCGGCGGATTTCCCGAATGAACTGCGCCGAACCCACGGAAAGCGGCTGCTTGCCCGGCGCGGTCACGCCGGTGGGGTCAATGCCGCCGGTATCCACCACATCGAAAGCCACGCCGTTCCACTCGGTTTCGGCCACCAGGCGGTCGCGGGTGGTGCCCGGCACCTCATCCACCACTGCGAGGCGCTCGCCTGCGAGGCGGTTGAACAGGGTGCTCTTGCCTACATTCGGGCGGCCTACAAGCGCCACCACGGGGCGGGGTTTCGACATCGGTTTACCTCAATCAGGTTGCAGGATGCAGGGCCTTTACAGCCGCCAAAAGCCAAACGTCAGGAAATAATCCACCAACGCCACAATCAGCACGGCATTGGCGCGCAGCCAGCCCCACGGGGGGCGCCAGCCCGCAGCCACACGCTGCAACACCCACACCTGCCCGGCAGCCGCTAACAGCGCCACGGTGCAGGGCAGCACAATGTCGGCGGGCATCCCCAGCCACACATCGGCAGCCAGCAGCAGGAAGCCGGTCAGCAGCGCCACGTTGTGCAGGCGGAACGCCAGCCGCCAGTCCAGCCGCATGAGCAGGGTGCGGCGTTCGGCCTTCAAGTGCGCCGCGTAGTTGGGGAAGTCCCACACCAGCAGCGCCGCCAACGCGAGGACAAACAGCGGCAGGCCGGTCATCCCCACCAGACGGTGCAGGGCGCCGGTCTGAAGGGCAAAAGCCAGCGCCGGGGCGAGCAGCATCGCCCCCGCGGCGAGCAGCACTTCACCATAACCCTTGTCGAGCCAGCGCAGCGGCGGTACGGTGAGCGCCAACGCGCCCGCGGCAAAGCAGAACGCCAGCCATGCTGCCACGGTGGGCAGCAAGCCGTTCCACGCCAACGCGATGGTCAGCAGCGCCGCCCCTGCCCAGAGCACGAAGGCCGCGTTCAGCCAGCGCTGGCGGGCGGCGGTTTCCCGCGGCGGGGAAGCAAACGCGACGGCGAGAGCATAACCACCGCCAATGACAAAAGCCAGCCAGAGCGCCCCGCCCGCGGCGGCTTCCCGCGAGCGGAACACGCCGAGGTAGCGTGCAATCGCCAGGCCGGGCAGATAGCCGCCGACGCCCAACGCCAACAACAGCGCCAAAGGGCGGGCGTGTTGCCTCATTCACCCACCACCAGCCGGAACAAATCTTCGGCAACCACCACCGGCCCGGCAAAGGCTTTGGCGGCTTCCGCTTCCAAGCGACTGCGCTCAGCAACGTCGGTGGACGTATGCACCAGATAAAGCCGCTTCACGCCCGCGCGGGCGGCAATTTCGCCCGCCTGCGCTGCCGAGGTGTGGCCTTCCATCGCGCCGGTGGCTTCGTGGAAGAGGTAATCCGCGCCCGTTGCCAGTTCCACAATGGCATCGGCAGGGGCTGTGTCACCCGAATAGGCCAACACCTCGCCGTCGGCGAAGTCTATCCGAATGCCTATCGCGGGCACGTGGTGAACGCCGGGGGAAGCCAGCACCTGCCAGCCGGGGGTGGTCATCACTTCGGCGCGGCGCGCTGCAGGGACAGTATGAAACACCACCGGGAAGAATTCAGGCCAGTTTTCCCAGCGGTAAAGCGCCATCACCTGCTGCAGGCGGGTAATCACATCGTCCAGGCCGTAAACATGCAGCGGGGCGCGCCGCCCCTGTAGCCAGGCGTCCATCAGCAGCATGGGCACGCCTGCCGTGTGGTCGGGGTGAAAATGGGTAAGGAGTAAATCGGTAATTTCCCAAGGGGAAACGCCGGCGCGGCGCAGCCGCGATGCCACCTCGCAAGGGGCATCCACGAGCAGTATCCGGTCGCCATCCACCAGCACAAAGTGGGTGTTGGCGTGCGCTTCGTCGGGCACGGCGTTGGCGGTTCCCAAAGTAATCCATTCCGCCATCAGTCACTCCTTCCAGCCCAGCCGCGCTGCTGCCAGGCCAAATACAGCGCCACCGACCCGGCCACAGCCGCATTGAGAGAATCAATTTTACCGCGCATGGGCAGGCGCAAAAGCGCGTCGCTTTTCTGCCGCACCAGACGGCGCAAACCGCTGCCCTCGCTGCCTACCACTAACGCCAACGCACCCTTCAGGGAAACCGCCTCCGGCGGCTGGGCTTCGGCGCTACCTTCCAGCCCCACCACCCACACATTGCGGGCCTGCAGGCGGTCGATAGCCTGCGCCAGGTTGTGCTGCGCCACCAAAAGGTGCTCGCTCGCCCCAGAGGAAGCGTTGACCACGGCAGGGGTCACGGTGGCGGTGTGGCGGCGGGGCACAACCACGCCATGCACGCCCACGACCTCGGCGGTGCGTAGCAGGGTTGCCAGGTTTTGCGGGTCTTGCAGGGAATCCAGCAGCAGCAAAAAGGGCAACTCGCCGCGCTGCCCGGCCAGGGCGAGCATGTCGTCGAGGTCGGCGTAGGGGTAAGGGCCGGCTTCCAGCGCCACGCCCTGATGATGGCCGTGCCCTACAAGGGCATCGAGGCGGCGGCGGGGCGCAGTTTGCACCGGCACGCCGTATTCTTCAGCGAGGCGCACGGCAGCCCGCAGGCTGCCTTTGACCTGCACGCCTTCGGCAACCCACAGGCGGCGCAGGCGGCGACGGCGGGCGCGCAGGGCTTCGTAAACCGGGTTGCGCCCGTAAAGGACGTCGCTCATTTCCAGCGCCAGAGGGTGCCGTCGGGGGTGTCTTCCAGCAGCACGCCCATTTCGGTCAGGCGGTCGCGGATTTTGTCGGCCAGCGCCCACTGTCTGGCGGCGCGCAGGTCGGTGCGGATTTCAATAAGCAGGTCAATGAAGGGCGCGGCTTCGGCGTTGCCCTGCTTCTGCTGTTTGGTCACATCCAGCCCCAACACACCAGCGAGTTCGCGCAGGGTTTCCTGCGCGGGCTGCAACTGCGCTGCCGTGGCGCCGCCGTCGCGCGCCTGGTTGATAGCACGCACCAGGTCGAACAGCCGCCCCAAAGCCGCCGCGGCGTTGAAATTGTCGTCCATCGCAGCGATGAAGCTTTCCTTTGCAGCGGCAGCCTGCTCGCTGAAGGCGGCAACCACCTCGTCGGGCGCGCCCGCGGCGTTGGCGTGCGCCGGGCGCATGCCGCCGCGCAGGCGTTCCAGCGCCTTCTCGGCCTGGGCAATGGTTTCGTCGGTAAACCTGAGCGGGCTGCGGTAGTGGGAACTCAACACCATCATCCGCAGCACATCGGCTTCGTGCTCGGCGAGGAAGTCCTCAATGGTGACGAG
>JALVOR010000237.1:0-3782 GCA_027026295.1 Anaerolineales bacterium
CCAACAGGGTTTCGTGGCTACCTTCTTCGATGATTTTCCCGCGCTGCAGCACGATGATGCGGTCGGCAGCCCGCACAGTGGAAAGACGGTGAGCAATCAAAATGCTGGTGGTGCCCTGCAAAATCAAATCCAGCGCTGCCTGAATTTGCGCTTCGGTGAAGGGGTCAATGCTGGCAGTCGCCTCGTCTAAAATGAAAATCGCCGGGCGCTGCACCAGCACCCGCATCAGGGCAACCAGTTGCCGCTGCCCCATGCTCAAACGCGCCCCGCGCTCGCCCACTTCGGTGTGCAGCCCGTGGGGCAGGGCTTCCAGCCACTCGCCTTCGCCAATGCGCCGCGCCAGCGCCAGAATTTCATCTTCGCTGGCTTCCGAGCGAGCATAGCGGATATTTTCCAACACCGTGCCGCTAAACAGAAACGGCGATTGCGACACAATGCCCAACTGCTTCCGATAATCCCGCAGGTCAAAAGTGCGAATGTCCATACCATCAATGAGAATGCGCCCTTGCTGGAATTCGTAAAAGCGGGCGATCAACTTGGCGATGGACGACTTCCCTGCACCGGTGTGCCCCACCAACGCCACGCTTTCACCGGGGCGAATGTGCAGGTCAAAATCGGCCAGCACCTGCACCTGGCTGTTGTAGCGGAACCAGACTTTCTCGAAACGAATGTCGCCCTTCAGCAGCGGCACCGGACGCTCTTCCACCTGCTTGACGGCGGCTTCCACATCAATGAGCGCAAACACGCGCTCGGCTGCCGAAAGCCCGCTCTGCACCTGTGCCCAAAACGACGAAAGGTTGAGCACCGGAAACCAGAAACGGTCAAGGCTGCTCAGGAAGAGATACCATGCGCCCGCCGTAACCATGCCCCGCACGGCGCTCATGCCGCCCACATAGACCAGAACAGCCGTGCCCACGCCGCCAAGAACGTTCAGCGTGGGAAAAATCAACGACAGCACCAGCCCGCGCCGCACGTTCACACGGTAAGATTGCTCGTTGGCCTCGGAAAACTCATCGTAAATACTGGCCTCCTGCCGAAAATTCTTCGCCACCGCGATGCCGCTGACGGTTTCCTTGATGGCGGCATTGACGTTTGCCATCGCCCGCATGCCATCACGCGTGACCCTGCGCGCCAGTTTACGGAAACCCAACGCAACGAAGAAAATCACCGGCAGGAAACTAAACAGCAGCAGCGCCAGCCGCCACTCGGTGCGAATAAGCACCACTGCCAAAATAAGCGACTGGAGCACTTGTGAACTCAAATCGGTGATGAGCACCACCACTTGCCCAAAATCGCGCGTGTCGGAGGTGATACGGGAAACCGCTCGCCCGGACGAAAATTCGTCGAAGAACGAAAGGTCGTGCTCCACCACGGCGTGGAAAGCATCCTGCCGCAACCTGAGCACCACGTCGGCGACAGTGCGCACGGTAAGGCGGCGGCGCACCCAGTTTGCCGCCCACGTGACCACGCCCACCAGCAACGCCAGCCCCACCAGCACAACGAGGGTGTGGCCAGCAACGGCTTCCCGCATGGCATCAACGCTGCGGGCAACCAGCATGGGCAACGCTGCACCAGAAAGGGAAATCACCGCCACAGCCACCACAATGGCGATCAAACGCCCGCGATACGGGCGGAAATAGGCCAGCATCCGCCGGGTGAGTTCCCGGTCGCTATATTGCCGGTCGTAACGTTCCTGGTCAAGATTGGAGAAAAAGCCCATACGCTCCCTGACTTCCTATCGCTCGAAAATCCGCCGGTAGGCTTCGGAGGTTTGCAGCAATTCCCCGTGGGTGCCCACAGCGGCAAGATGCCCCTTGCGCAGCACCAAAATCAAATCAGCCCAGCGAATTTGCGAAAGGCGGTGCGTGATGATGAAAGTGGTGCGCCCGCGCGCCGCCGCAAAGATGGCCTGCTGAATTTTATCTTCGGTCTCGGAATCAATCGCGCTGGTCGCATCGTCGAGAATCAAAATGCGCGGGTCGGTGAGGAAAGCGCGCGCCAGCGCCAGGCGCTGCCGCTGCCCGCCCGAAAGGTTCACGCCCCGCTCGCCAAGCACGGTATCGTAGCCGTCTTCAAAAGCCGTGATGAACTCGTGCGCCTGCGCCAGTTTTGCCGCCGCGATGATTTCTTCGCGGGTGGCATCGGGCTTGCCAAAAGCGATGTTCTCGGCCACAGTGCGGGAAAACAGGAAGATATCCTGCTCAATGATGGAAATCTGCCGCCGCAGCGCCTCTAAATTCCATTCGCGCACATCCACGCCATCCACCAGCACCTGCCCAGCGGTGACGTCATAGGTGCGGTTGATCAACTTCATCAGGGTGGTTTTGCCTGTGCCGGTCTGCCCCACCACGGCAACGCGCATGCCTGCCCGCACCGCAAAAGTAATGTTTTCCAGCACCGGCTTGTCGTTACCATAGGCAAAAGCGACATCGTGGAAAGCCACCTCGCCGCGCATCGGAGCGGCGTAGCCTACCAGGTTCTGGTCAAGGGGCGATTCGCGATTGATGAGTTCCACAATGCGGCGAGCACCTGCCAGCCCCAACGAAACCTGTGAATAGGCAAACAGGGAAACAAACGTCGGGAAACGGAAGAGTTGCAACAGGCCAAAATAAGCAATCACATCGCCCACACTGAGCAAGCCCGCACGATACAACCAGAGCGCGTGCCCCAACCCGGCAGCGCTGGCAACACCCAGCAACAACAGCGGCAAAAAGCGGGCTTCCACATCACCCTGACGAATGTAGGCATCGTGGAACGCCCGCGCGTGCTGCGTGAAACGCCCCAACTCGCCGGATTCCTGCGCCGCGCCTTTCACGGTTTCGATGCCATCAAGGGCTTCAGCAAGGCGAGTGTTCATTTCACCAAAGGCAGTGCGCACGTTGTCACTGATGGGACTCAGTTCACGCAGATACTGCGCCAGCAGGATGAAATAGAGCACCAAAAACGCCAACGGCGTGGCGAGCAGGGCCGGATGATAGCGAGGAGCAAACAAAATCGGCATCAGCAGGAACGACGCCGAACCTACCACCAGATTGACGCCAGGGCTGAACATTAGATTGACTTCCCGCACGTCGTTGGTGGTGCGCGCCATGGTATCGCCCACAGGTTGCAGGTTATGAAAGGTCATGCTTTTGCCCAGCAGCGCGATGTAAATCTCGTCCCGGATGTCGCGCTCCAGCCGTTGCGCCATCACCTCGGCGCTGAAATTGCGTCCCCACTGCAAAACGCCGCGCAAAATCTGGCTTCCCACAATGAGCAAAGCAATGGTTGCCAGCGCTTTGATTTGCGGCGGCTGGGCAAGCACAGCATTAAACGCTTTGCCGATAAACATGGGGACTATCGCGGCAAAGGCAGCGTTGCCCAAAGCGCCCAAAGCCATCGTACCCAGCAGCCAGGCATGACGACGGGCGTGGCTTGCCACCCAACACAGGGCGCTGCGGCGGCACGTACGATAAGTGTGAGGAGGGGTGAATTCTGTAAACACGGCTCAGTTGTGTTTTTCACTCAATCGGTGAAAATCGGTGTCAATCTGTGGGGAGGAACGCCAAGCGCCAAGGGAGTAACGCAAAGGGGGTAACGCAGAGATGCAGAGAAACGCCAAGGCGCAGAGGAATACAAAAGCGCAAAGAAATTTTTTTCTCTGTGTTTTCTGTGTTTTCCTCTGCATAATCTGCGGTTTCTCTTATCCCAGCAACTCGCGCAAAATCTTCTGCACTTCCTTGGGGTTGGCTTTGCCGCGGGTTTCACGCATCACCTGCCCCACAAACCAGCCAATGAGCGAG
>JALVOR010000237.1:3792-4121 GCA_027026295.1 Anaerolineales bacterium
CGAGGTCTTGCCGCTGCGGTATTTTTCCACTTCTTTCGGGTTGGCGGCCACGATTTTCTCGCAAATGGCCCGCAGCGCGCCGGCGTCGCTGACCTGCGCCAAGCCTTCCTCTTCCACGATTTGCTTGGGCGGCTTGCCAGTGTCTTCCACCTTCACCACCAACGCCTTGCCGGTGGAAGTGTTAACCGTGCCCTTGTCCACCAAACGGATGATCATCGCCAGGTATTGCGGTGTGACCTTGAGTTGATCGGCGCTCAGGCCGCGGTCGTTGAGCAGGCGCAGCACTTCGTTGATCACCCAGTTGGAAACCCGCTTGGGGTCGCCGTTGT
>JALVOR010000238.1 GCA_027026295.1 Anaerolineales bacterium
AAACACCACGCCCGTAATGCCCAGTTCGGTCAGCGCCACCAGACCCACCAGGATGTAACCCGCGTGGGCAATGGAAGAATAGGCCAACATGCGCTTGATGTCTTTCTGGGCGAGGGCGAGGGTGTTGCCCAAAGTCATGGTTGCCACCGAAATGGCTGCCAGCAAAGCGCCCCAGTAGGGCATGGTCGCCTCGGGGAAAGCCCCCATGAAAACCCGCACCAGCACGGCAAAACCGGCGGCCTTGGAAGCCGTGGAAAGGAAGCCGGTGACCGGTGTGGGCACGCCCTGGTACACATCGGGCGCCCAGAAGTGCAGCGGCACCACCGAAGTCTTGAAGCCAAAGCCAACCAGGATGAGGACGACAATGCCCAAAACCACACCCATGCTCAGGCCGCCGGCGCTAATGGCAGCAGGCAAATCGGTCAACTGGGTCACACCCGTAAAGCCATAGAGCAGGCTGAAACCGTAGAGCATGACCGCCGAAGCCATCGCGCCAAACAAGAGATACTTGAAGCCGGCTTCCACCGACTTGCGGTCGCCCTGCAAAAAGCCCGCCAGCACATACATGGGAATAGAGGTGGTCTCGATTGCCAGATAGAGCATCACCAAATCGGCAGCGGCTGCCATCAGGCTCATGCCGAAGGTCGAAGCCAGCAGCAAAATGTAGAACTCGCCGCGCTCGCCCAGATCTTCCACATCCATGGCGAAGAGCGCCGTCGCCGCTGCGCCGATGATGAACACCATCTGGAACACAAAGGCCAGCCAGTCGTGGCGCAACATGCCGCCCCACACCAGCGCGCCATCAGCCGTCGGGCGGGCATAGAGCAAACTTGCCACGAAAGTTACCGCCAGACCGCCCACGGTAATCCAGCCCAGCAGGCGCGAGCGCTTGCCGCGTTCCATCAAATCGACGAACAGCACCGCCGCGGCCACCAAAAGGATAAGCAACTCCGGCAAAATTGCCAACATCATTGCAGAGTCAATGCCAGTCACTTAGGCACCTCCAAAACACAAGTTCGGCTTGCACCGGGGCATCAGAGCAAGGCCAGCAAGTGCATCGCCGCCTTGTTGATCACATCCAGAATCCACATTGGCCAGATACCAATCCACAGCATCAGCGCCATCAAGGGGGCAATCACCACGATTTCGCGCACCGAAATATCGCTCAGGTGCCCCACCCACTTTTCGTTGAGCGGGCCCTGGAGCACATCGCGCAGCCCCTTGAGAATGTAAGCGCCGGTGAACAGCAAGCCCAGCATGCTCAAGGCAGTGAAGAGGGTGAACACGGGCCACGCGCCCCGCACCACCAGGAATTCCGACACAAAGCCGTTCAGGCCGGGCAAGCCGAGGGAAGCCATGGAAGTGAACAGCAAAATGCCGCCATAGACCGGCACTAAGGGCCACAGCCCGCCGAATTCCCGCAGGTCACGCGTATGAGCGCGCTCGTAAATCACACCGACCAGAAAGAACATGCCAGCCGCCGAAAGGCCGTGGTTGAACATTTGCAGCACCGCGCCGTTCAGCGCCACCGCAGCCGTGGTCGGGTCAGAGCCCACGGCATAAGCGGCAGCCGCAATGCCCAAAATCACGAAGCCCATGTGGTTGACCGACGAATAAGCCACCAGGCGCTTGAAGTCGGTCTGTCCAAACGAGGCGAACGCGCCCAGCACGATGGACATCATGCCGAGGAAGGCCAGGGCGGCAGCAAACATCTTCGATTCCGCCGGATAAAGGGGCAAAATGAAGCGCAGGAAACCGAAAGCACCCAGTTTCAGCATCACACCGGCCAGGATCATCGAGCCGGGGGTCGGGGCTGCAGTGTGGGCATCGGGCAGCCATGTGTGGAAGGGCCACACCGGCACCTTGATGGCAAAGGCAATCACAAAAGCCCAGAAGGCGATGATCTTGATGGTCGCCACCGGAATGCCCCACAGGGCACCGCTTACCGAATTCCACTGCGCCAGCACGCCCGGCAGGTCAAAGGTGCCCGTCAGCATCCCCAAGAGGATGATGGCAGCCAGCAAACCCAGCGACCCCGCCATGGTGTAAAGCAAGAACTTGAAGGCGGCGTAGTCGCGTTCCTTGGCTTCACGCTTGCGGCCCCAAACACGCACGCCCTTCTCGCTGCCCCACTGGCTGATGAGGAAGAACATCGGAATCAGGCTGACTTCCCAAAACACATAGAAGAACACCAGATCCAGCGCCATGAACACGCCCAACATGCCGGTTTCCATCAGCAGGAAGAGCACCATGTAGGTTTTCACCCGGTCTTCGATGCTGAAGGAAGCCAGCAGCGCCGCAGTGGAAAGCAGCGTGGTCAGCAGCACCATGGTGAGCGCAATGCCGTCCACCCCAAGGTGGTAAGAAGAGTTCACCGCCGTGAACCACTGCATTTTTTCCTGGAACTGGAAGCCGGGCATACCGGGCTGGAAGCCAACCCACAGCCAGATGGAGAGCGCCAACGGCACCATACTGGCGATGAACGCAAACCAGCGGTGGAAATTGACCTTCTCTTTGGGGAAGAACAGCATCACCACTGCGGCCAGCGCAGGTGTGAACAAAATCCACGAGAGCAAATGATTCTGAAGAAACGCCATAGTTCGCTCCTTATCCGCCGATCTTAGTGGACGAAGACCAGCAGGTAATACACCAAGGCGCCAAAGGCCACCACCGAGGTCATGGCAGCGACCATGTAATCCTGCACCCGGCCAGTCTGCACAACCCGGAAGGCACGGCCAAACGTCCGCACCGTATTACCAATCAAATCGCCCGCACCGCTGATGATGGGCAGGTCAAAGGCGTAGGCCAGCCACTTGCCGAGGTCGAAGACCACCCGCGCCACCGCGTGCAGAATGCCGTCGATGACGCCGCGGTCAATCCAGCGGAAGGTAAACACTTCGGCCAGCCAGTAAGCCGGGCGGATGAAAATCACGCCATACAGTTCGTCGAAGTAGTACTTGTTCTGCAGCAGGGTGTGCACCGGGCCCAGCCATTTCTTCAGCGGGTCTTTCGCCGGGTCAGGCGAGGTCACATCCCTGTAAACCCACCAGCCGAGGAACAGGCCGCCCAGGGAAACCACCAGCGAGGTGTAAAGCGGCAGCAGGCTGCCTTCTTCGGCGACCTCGTGCAGCCAACCGGCCTCGCGCAACACGGCTTCGTAAGTAGCGCCTACCCAGTGGGTGAACCAGTCGGGCAGCAAACCGCCAATCAGCGGAAAGTGCTCGGGAATGCCCACCCAGCCGGCGGTGAAGGCGAAGAACGCCAGCACCATCAGCGGCACGGTCATCGTCCACGGGGTTTCCTGCGCGTGCTCGGCTTCCGGCGTGCGCGGCTTCCCCAAGAAAGTGAGGGCAATCTGCCGCATGGTGTAGAAAGCGGTCAGCAACGCCGCAGTTGCCAAAACCCAGAACACCCACGGATGCCCGCCGAAGAACGAAGTGCTCAAAATCATATCCTTCGACCAGAAGCCAGCGGTGAGCACTGGGAAACCGGAGAGGGCGAAACCGCCGATGACGAAAGTCCAGAAGGTAATCGGCATCTTCTTGGCAAGGCCACCCATGTTGAACATATCCTGCGGGTCCACTTCATGGTTGCCGGTGTGCAGCACGCCGTGTTCCATGCCATGAATCACCGAACCGGAACCGAGGAAGAGCAGCGCCTTGAAGAAGGCGTGGGTAATCAGGTGGAAAGTCGCCGCAATGTAAGAACCGGCGCCCAGGGCAGCCACCATGTAACCCAACTGGGAAATGGTGGAGTAGGCCAGCACGCGCTTGATGTCGTTCTGGGCCACCGCAATGGTGGCAGCAAACAGTGCCGTAAACGCGCCGATGAACGCCATCACCACCAGCGGCGAGAAGAAAGCCCCGTTGAGCGAACCCGCCTGCAGCAGCGGGAAGATGCGGATGACCATGTAAACGCCAGCCGAAACCATCGTCGCCGCGTGAATCATGGCGGAAACCGGGGTGGGGCCTTCCATAGCATCAGGCAACCACACATGCAGCGGCCATTGTGCCGATTTCCCCACCGTGCCGATGAAGAGCAGCACGCCAATCAACCCGGCAGCCGAAAGCCCCAGCACGCCGCTGTTGGCGTGCGCCAGCGCCTGCAACATTTCGGGCTT
>JALVOR010000239.1 GCA_027026295.1 Anaerolineales bacterium
ATCGTCGGCTGCGGGCTGAAAGGCTACGCAGTGGCGAACTTTGCCGATTTCCTGCAGCCGCCCCCGCCGCTGGAAGCCGTGATGGACGCGCTCGCGGCGGCCTTTGCCGCCGAATTTGGCTGCGAATGGGGGCCGTGCCGCCTGCCCGATGGTATAATTTGAGGCTGGTTGTTGCCCCAGTAGCTCAGCGGATAGAGCAACCGCCTCCTAAGCGGTAGGTCGCGGGTTCAAGTCCCGCCTGGGGCTTTGAGATCGCTGAAGCGCAGAGGTGCAGAGGAACGCGGAGGCGCAGAGGAACAAAGCATGCAGAAAGTATTTCTGTGTCTTCTGTGGTTTTCGGTCTACGGAATCTGCAGTCTCTCTTTGGCGCTGAACAGTTGCGGTTAAGTAAGAAAGGCGGCTCGTAGCCGCCTTTTTGGTGCCGAAGGTGGGAGTCGAACCCACACGGGGTTTGGCCCCAACGGATTTTGAGTCCGTCGCGTCTGCCAATTCCGCCACTTCGGCACGCGCCGCTAAGTATAATCGGATTGGCGGCAGAGGTCAATAATTCTGAATTCGTGCACGGTGAACAGTGTTCAGTGAGCGGAATGCCCCACGCACTGTGCACCGTGCACGGAACACTGTACACGGGAGTAGTTCATGCGCTTAGGCATCATCGGCCTTCCCCAGAGCGGGAAGACCACGGTTTTCAACGCCCTGACCCGCGGGGATGCCCCCCTCACCATGAGCGGCGGGCGCTTCGAGGTGCATACCGCCGTGGTGGACGTCCCCGACCCGCGGGTGGACGCCCTCTCGGCAATGTTCAACCCCCGCCGCACGATTTACGCCAAGGTCACCTATGCCGACATCGCCGGGCTGGAAGGCAAGGCTGGCGGCGACATTTCCGGCCCGCTGCTCAATCAACTCACCCAGATGGACGGGCTGGTGCATGTGGTGCGCTGTTTTGAGAGCAATAGCGTGCCGCACCCCATGAGCAGCGTAGACCCGCTGCGCGATGTGGCTGCGATGGACGCTGAATTCCTGCTCAACGACCTGATTGCTGTGGAGCGCAAACTGGAGCGGCTGGAGGAGGAATGGAAGAAGAGTGCCCGTGACCGCAAGCAGGTGGAGCAGGAGCAGGCGCTGTTCCACAAACTTCACGAAGCCCTTTCCGCCGAAATCCCCCTGCGGGATGTGGAACTCACCCCCGCCGAAGAAAAACTGCTGGCCGGTTTCGGCTTCCTTTCCCGCAAGCCACTGCTGATTTTGTTCAACCTCGGCGAAGGGCAGGAAGCCCCGGCGCTGGACTACCCCCACAAGCGCAGCGCGGTGGCTTCACTGATGGGCAAACTGGAGATGGAAATCGCCCAACTGCCGCCCGACGATGCCGAAATGTTCCTCGCTGAATACGGCATCGAGGAACCCGGCCTGAACCGGGTCATTCGCCTGTCGTATGAACTGCTGGGGCTGATTTCGTTCTTTACCGTGGGCGAAGACGAAGTGCGGGCGTGGACGGTGCGCCGCGGCGCAAAAGCCCCCGAAGCCGCGGGCGTGATTCACACCGACCTGCAAAAGGGCTTCATCCGCGCTGAGGTGATTTCCTATGACGACCTGATGGCCCTTGGCAGCATGGCCGCTGCCCGCAAGGAAGGCAAACTTCGCCTGGAAGGTAAGGATTACGTCGTCCAGGACGGCGACATTTTGCACATCCGTTTCAACGTACGGTGAGCACGGTGCAAGGAGCAAGATGCAACCTGCAACTTGCAACCTGCATCCCGCCTCGCCATCCCCTTTTTGGAGGGTTCTCATGAGCGCTTATTCTCAAACCCGCTGGAGCCTGAACGATCTGTTTGATTCCCCAAAAGCCGCCTTAGCGGCTTTCGAGCAACTCGATGCTTTAGTCGCCGAGGTGGAAGCCCGCCGCGACGCGCTGCGCCCCGATATCTCCGCTGAAGCGTTCCTCGACCTGCTGCAGCGCCTGGAAGCCATCGACCGCCTCGCCACCCGCATCTATGGCTATGCCCACCTGCGCTTTGCCGAAAACACCCAGGACGAGGAAGCCCAGAACATGTTAGGTCAGGTGCGGCAGCGCATGGCAGACCTCCAGAACCGCTTGCTGTTCTTCGACCTCTGGTGGAAGGGGCTGGATGACGAGAACGCCGCCCGCCTGGTGGCGGTTTCCGGTGATTACCGTTACTACCTGGAAAAGATGCGTCTCTATCGCCCCCATACCCTTTCCGAACCCGAGGAAAAGGTCATCAATCTGAAGGATACCACCGGCGCGATGGCGCTGATTACCCTTTACAGCGCCATCACTAACCGCTACACCTTCAAAATCGAGGTGGACGGCGAAACGAAGGAACTCACCCGCGGCGAGTTGATGGTTTACGCCCGCCACCACGACGCTGACCTGCGCGTCGCCGCCTACAAGGAACTCTACCGCGTTTACGGCAACGACAGCGCGATTCTGGGGCAGATCTACCAGAACGTGGTGCGCGACTGGTACAACGAAAACGTCGTGCTGCGCAAGTTTTCCAGCCCGATTGCGGTGCGCAACCTTGCCAATCACCTGCCCGACGCGGTGGTGGATACCTTGCTGGATGTGGCGCGGGAAAATGCGAAGGTCTTCCGCCGTTTCTTCCGCTTGAAAGCGCGCTGGTTGGGCATGGAGCGCCTGCGCCGCTACGACGTTTACGCCCCTGTGGCGAAATCCGACAAAACCTACGACTTCGGCCAGGCGGTGGAGATGGTGCTGGCGGCTTACCGCCGCTTCAACCCTAAAATGGCAACACTCGCCGAGAAGATTCTGGCGGAAAACCATCTGGATAGCGAAGTGCGCAAGGGCAAGAGCGGCGGGGCTTTCTGCTCTACTATCGAGCCTGACCTGACGCCGTGGGTGCTGGTCAGTTATCAGGGGCGCCCCGCCGACGCGGCGACCTTAGCCCACGAACTCGGCCACGCGGTGCATTCCCTGTTGGCTTCCCACCACACCGCCTTCACCCAGCACGCCATCCTGCCTCTCGCCGAGACGGCTTCCACCTTTGGCGAGATGCTGCTGGTAGACATGCTGCTGGAGCAGGAAACCGACGAGGCCGTGCGCCGCGATTTGCTCTTCCGCCAGGTGGACGACAACTATGCCACCATCATGCGGCAGGCTTACTTTGCCATGTTCGAGAAGCAGGCGCACGATATGGTGCAGCAGGGCGCGTCGGTCAACGCGTTGGCCGAGGCCTACATGGAAAACCTGCACGACCAGTTTGGCGATGCGGTGGAAATCGGCGATGAATTCCGCTGGGAATGGGTTTCCGTCCCCCACATTTACCACGCGCCGTTTTATGTGTATGCCTACGCCTTTGGGCAACTGCTGGTGCTTTCCCTCTATCAGCGCTATCAGGAAGAAGGCGAGGCGTTCATCCCCCGCTATCTGGAACTGCTGGCGGCGGGCGGTTCGAAGCCCCCGATGCAAATTCTGCAGGAAGCCGGCGTGGACGTGACCCAAGCGGCTTTCTGGCAAGGCGGTTTCGATCTCATCCGCCGCTGGGTGGAGCAACTGGAAGCCCTGCCGATGCCGTAAGGTTTCGTTTGGCAAACAAAACGGCGCTTTCCGCCATTGGGAAGCGCCGTTTTTCTGTAAAGCGAACGCCCTGCCTCGCGGCAGGGCATGGATGGGCCCAGCAGGATTCGAACCTGCGACCAAGCGGTTATGAGCCGCCTGCTCTCACCGCTGAGCTATGGGCCCTGAAGACCAGAGCGGGCGACGGGACTCGAACCCGCGAATGACGGCTTGGAAGGCCGTTGCCTTACCACTTGGCGACGCCCGCTTGCGGTGCCGCTATTCTACCCAGCAACAGGGGGGAAGTCAAGCAAAATATTGAAGGGGGTGTACGCAACGAGTTCAGAAATAGTTGAGATCTTTTTGGGAACGCACTCGCTTCTCACGCTGTTGCCGACCAAAAGGGAGGAGGGCGAGATGGCGCTTCTGCTCCGCACGCCTCCTGGCTTTTTGTTGTGGGGGTGCAAGCAAAATGTGTAGAAATGATTGTCCTGCTATGGTGTGAGGGCAAAGGCGCAAAACCACAGAAAACACCGAAACACCCCCGAAAACACAGAAACAAAGCAATTCGTGAAGCGCTACTTTG
>JALVOR010000240.1 GCA_027026295.1 Anaerolineales bacterium
GTGTTGGCCGCCGCCGTGTTCCCTGGTGCTGAGGTGGTCGTGCAACCGATGCACACAGCACGCAGCGCCGACATCGCCGCTGCCATCTCGCCCGATTACACCGCCGTAACCCTTACAGGGCACTTGCCTGCCCGCTGGGAAACTGTCACCGTGGGCAAGACCGTTACCGTACCGGTGAGTGGTTACATTGACCTGCCCGCACAGCCCGCCCGCGCGGAAATCGTTTTCACCAACCTCACCGACCAGCCCGTTGCCGTGCCGCTGGGCACGCGGGTGCGCAGCCTGGCAGCGCCTGAGGTGACTTTCGTCACGACCGAGAGCGGCACCGTGGCGGCGGGGGCAGGGGAGGTGCTAAAATTGAAGGCGGTTTCCCTGGCGCGCGGGAAAGCAGCCAATCGTCCGGCCCATGATTTGCGGGTGATGGCGCCGCCGTTGACCTTTCGCCTGTTGGCAGACAACCCCGAAGATGCCCGTAACGGGGCAGACGTGCGGGTGCCTGCCCCCAGCCGCCGCGATTACACCACCACTGAAGCCGATGTGCGCGCGGCGCTGGATGCCGAGGCGCTGGCGGCATTGCAGCAGCAATTCCCGCAAGACGTGATTTTGCTGCCCACGGTGCAGGTGGAAACTGACCTGGAAAACACCTTCGACCCGCCCGAAAGGGCTGCTGCCAATACCCTTACGCTGACCCTGCGGGCGCGCTATCAGGCGTTGCTGGTTTCCCGTTCAGATCTGGAAACCCTCGCCCGTCTGGTGCTGACTGCCGATGCGCCGGACGGCATGCAACTGGTGCCCGATAGCCTGACGGTGGAAGCCGACCCCGCAGGCCCGCGCGGAGACAGCGCCCCTTACACGTGGGTTTTCCACGCTCGCGGTGAATTTGTTGCCCCTGTGGACAAGGCACTGGCGCGGCAGCGCATTGCCGGGACTTCGCCCTCCACGGCCCGCGAGCGGCTGCAGGCAGCCTTCCCGCTGGCTGCTGCTCCGGTGGTGAAGAGGCAGCCTTCCTGGTGGCCCTGGCTGCCGTTGCTGCCGTTCCGTATTCGTGTCGTTGTTTCGCTTCCTTGAATCGAGAGCAGAACATGAGAATCTTGGCCGTTGACCCTGGGGAAAAGTTCCTTGGGGTAGCCGTTTCTGACCCTACGGGCACGATTGCCGGGCCTCTTACCGTGTTGCGGCATGTTTCCCGCCAGGAGGATGCCGGAAAAATCGTTCGGCTGGCACAGGAACAGGGGGTGGAACGCATCGTGATTGGGCAGGCAACCGATGCCCAGGGGCACCCAACCACCCTGCAGGCGCGGCGGGCGGCCAACCTGGCGGCGGCGGTGCGGGAACTCGCGGCGTTGCCGGTGGTGCTGTGGGATGAAACCGGCAGCACGCAGAAAGCCCTTGCTGCATGGAAGGCCATGGGCACGGCGCGCCGCCGTCAGCGGCGTCCCGATGCGGTAGCCGCCACCGTGATTTTGCAAAGTTACCTCGATGCCGGGGCGCCCCTCCCGCCGACGCCATGAAGAAGCGATTGGGCTGTGGGTTGCTGCTGCTGTTGGTGCTGTCCGGGCTGGCGTTAGGGGCCGGGTGGGTTTTCCTGCGTGTCCCTGCCCAGGCTGTAGCGCGCTTTGGGGAACCTTCCTCAAATCTGGGAACGTGGGAGCGCTGGCGGTTGAGTTACACTCTGCTTTCCCGCGCCGATGCGCTGACCGCACCCATCATGCCAAACGATGGCGAGCGGGTGAGCATTACCGTGCCCGCAGGGGCGACGGCGGCTGAAGTGGCTACCCACCTGCAGCAGCAAGGGTTGCTGGCCGATGCGGCGGCGTTTCTGGCGTATTTGCGTTACAAAGGGTGGGATACGCGCCTTCAGGCAGGCACGTTCCGCCTGGATGCGCCGCTGACGCCCCTTGCCTTGGCAAGCAGCCTGACCATGCGCCCGGAAACCGAGGCTGTGCTGGTGATTTTGCCCGGTTGGCGGCGTGAAGAGGTGGCCGAAGCGGTCGTTAGTAGCGGTTTGCGTTTCTCGCCCGAGGCGTTTTTGCAAGCCACAGCGCGGGCGCATGACTACCTCCTGCCGGTGGAAGCCCCTGAAGGTGCGACGCTGGAAGGCTTCCTTTTCCCCGGTAAGTATGCATTGGCGCGCACGGCGACGCCCGCCGAGGTGGCGGCTGCAGCCATTGCCAACGGCAGCGAGTGGTTTTCCCCGGTGTGGCAACAGGCCGTGCAGGCACACGGGCTGACGCCTTATCAGGCGGTGGTGCTGGCTTCCATCGTGCAGCGGGAAACGGCCCACACCGACGAAATGCCACGGATTGCGGCGGTTTATCTCAACCGGCTGGCGCGGCAAATGCCGCTGGAAGCCGACCCCACGGTGCAATACGCCCTTGGCAGGCCCGGTGCATGGTGGCCTGCCCCTCTTGCATTGACGGATATGCAAGTGGATTCCCCTTACAATACCTATACCCGCCCTGGTTTGCCGCCGACGCCAATTTGTAATCCCGGCCCTGAAGCGTTGCAGGCGGTGGCTTCTGCTCCGCAAACCAATGACCTGTTTTTTCGCGCCGCCTGTGATGGCTCCGGCGATCATGTCTTTTCTGAAACATTTGGGCAGCATCTGAATAACGACTGCCCCTGAATCTTGTTCTTCTAAGGAGAGGTGCATGGAAATCACCTTGCCCAGGTTGGAAATTTTGCCCGTGGAAAACATTTTCCCTCATGAGTACTACGACGAGCAGCGGGCTTACCCCCTCATGGAGAAATTGCGAAAGCATGGTGTGTTGAAGAACCCGCCTATTGTGATGCCTTTTGCCAATGCCTCTGACCGCTACATGATTTTGGATGGAACCAATCGCGTGGCTGCCGTGCGTTTGCTGGGTATTCCCCACGTGGTAGCGCAGGTGGTGGAACCCGATTTGCCGGGGCTGGCGCTACGCACGTGGAACCATGTGGTCTGGGGCACACCGGCGGAGGCGTTCCTGGCAACGTTGCGGGAAGCCGTGCCGCAGTTGCAACCCTCGGTTTCGCTGCAGTTGAGTGTTGCGGCGCTGCACGAACGCAAACTGATGCTGGCCGTCAGCCTGCCCGATGGTCAGGTGTTCTCTGTGCCAACCCACGATGGGTTGGAGGAAACCCTGGAAACGCTGAACGCTGCGGTGCGTTCCTATCAGCAGGCTGCCCTCGACCGTACCAGCGAACACGATGCCCAGGTGCTCAAGGCGCTTTACCCTGACATTAGCGGCGTGGTGATTTTCCCGCCGTTCAAGATTCGTGAGGTGCAGGCCCTGGTGGAGCAGGGGCATCTGTTCCCGCCGGGCATTACGCGCTTCATCGTCTCGCCGCGGGCTTTGCGGGTGAACTATCCTCTTGCGGAGCTGGCTGCTGATGCGCCGCTGGAAACCAAGCGCGCACAGTTGCAGGCCTGGCTGCAAGAGCGGTTGGCTTCCAAAGGCGTGCGCTATTATGCCGAAGCCACGGTGCTTTACGATGATTAGATAATTGGCAAACCGTGACAAAAGATGTAAAAAATGTAATATAATACGCTGGCATGTCATGTCGTGATGCAGGAGTTGCCTTTTGTCCACTTTACTTTCGGAGTTCACGCAGGAAATACAGCATTTGCTGGGCTACAGCCAAACTACTGCCGATGCATACGCTGGTGATGTCCGCCGTTTCCTGCAATATCTGCACCAGGCCAGGGGGGCGGAAGCATCGTTGGACGCTGCCCAAGGCAAGGACGTGCTTGCTTTTTTGCATTCTGAAATTGCCAGTGGCCGCCGCAAAGCCACGGTGCATCGCCGGGTAGCCGCTTTGCGCGTGCTGGAACGCTACTTGCGGCTTACCGGGCGCATCGACGCGCCTTTCATGCCCAGCGAAGCGCAGATAGCCGAGGTGCTGAGCGACAGTACCCCCTCGAGGGTCACAGGATGCTTGACCACCGAAGACCTGCAGCGTTTGTGGCAAACGTTGCTGGCCTCGCCCAAGCGGCAGGCGAAGCGCGATCTGGCGCTGATAGCGTTGATTGCGGAGTGGGGCTTCCCGGTGAGCGTGCTGCTCAATGCCCAGGTGCGAGAGGTAGATTTGAGGG